>JACDFU010000061.1 GCA_013815585.1 Chloroflexota bacterium | reverse complement strand
AGGGGGTGTCGCGCGCCGCGACACGGTGGAACCCCTGGATGCCCGACTGGGCCAAGGACGAGCCGGAGGCCGACGACGGCGACGAAGGGGACGACGAGGCGCCCGTGGTGGAGGGTAGCGTCGGCGAGTCGGGGGCGGTCGGGGCGGACGGGATCGTGCGGACGCGGCGGGGGTGGCGAAAGCTCCTGGCCCCGGGGAGCTCCACGGCTGAGCGGGGCAGCCAATGACGGAGACGGCCTCCCGTATCCGCGGTCGCCGCGGCCGAGATCGGCATCTGGCGGAGGCCTATGAGCGCGCTCGCATCGCCCAGCGTCGCGCCCCGGGGGGCGGCGCCGTCCAGGCTCGTTCGCGGCGAGAGCCTCCCGACCTTTCCCCCATGCCGCTGCTCCTGGCCGGGTCGGGGCAGGTGCAGGGGCTGGCCGAGCGGTACCGAATGGCCCGATCGGGTCGCGCAGGAGCAGACCGGCGGCACGTGACCCTGGCGGGGATCCCCCACGGCGCGAAGACCTACCTTGCGGCGGCGCTCGCGCAGGTCACCGATCAGCGGCTCCTCTGGCTCGCGCACGATGCGGAGATCGCCGACCGGGTGGCCGAGGAGCTCGTGGCCTGGTTCGGGGACCCGGCAGCCGTAGTGGTCCTGGAGCCGCGCAGCGCCTTGGCCTACGAGCGCTCGGAGCTCGTCCACGACGAGACGGCCGCGCGGGTTGCGGCTCTGGCGGCCTGGCGGGGAGGTTCGCGCGTTCTCGTGGCGAGCGTGCAGGCGCTCTTCCAGCGCACCCTGCCACCGGCCTCATTCCCGGAGGCGCCGCTTCAGCTCCGGCCGCGCCTGCGCATCGGGGTGGAGCGGCTGCTGGGTGAGCTGATCGTCCTGGGCTACCAACCGGTGGCGGAGGTGGGCGGGCGCGGCGAGTTCGCCAGGCGAGGCGGCATCGTCGACATCTTTCCCGCCGGCCAGCCGCTACCCATCCGGATGGAGTGGTTCGGCGACGAGATCGAGTCGATGCGGGCCTTCGATCCCGCCGATCAGCGGGGCATCGGGCCCGTCACCGAGGCCGTGCTCCTGCCCGCGAGCGAGCTCCTCGTCCCGGAGGGAGAAGCCATCAGGGAGCGGCTCGGCCGGCTCGCCGCCCGGCTGCCCGAGCAACTTGCCACGGACCTGGCGCGGCTCGAGGAGACGCGCGACCTGGGTGATGCGGCCGAGGTCTGGGCAGGCGTCCTGGCGCCGGCGACCGGTCTGGACCACGTGGGTGATGCGATCTGGCTGCTTGACGAGCCGGGAGACATTGCCGACGCAGCCGACTTCCTTCGCAGCCAGGCCGATGAGCGCCTGGCCGAGCTGACCGACGCCGGGGAGCTGCCGAAGGGCTGGCCGTCGGCCTATCCCGAGCCGCGGGACTGGAAGCGGGCGCTGCACGAGGCGAGCACGCTGGAGCTCACCTGGGAGCCCGAGGCCAAGGGTGCTCCCCCCGGCGGCAATCCCTTCGGCTGGCACAAGCCTGCCATGCCGCCGGCGCCACTTGGCTCCATTGCCCAGACAGTGGATCGCTGGCGCCGTGAGGGCGCCCGGGTGGTCATCGCCTCCGATCAGTCCGCCCGACTCAGCGAGCTGTTCGGCGACGCCCAGATGGTGGCTGCCCCCGTCCATCGGCTGTCCGAGGTGCCCCCGCCGGGAGCCCTTGCTCTTCTCGATCGAAGCCTCAACGGCGGCTTCGAGGCCGGCCCTGACAACGTCATCTTCGTCACCGATCGGGAGCTGTTTGGCACGGTTCGGGTGCGGCGGCCCAAGGCTCTCCGCCGCGTGGTGCCGCGCGATCTCCTGGAACGGCTCCAGCCGGGGGAGCTGGTCGTGCACATCGATCACGGCATCGCGACCTACGCGGGCCTGGTGCGCAGAGCGGCGGGTGGGGACGGCTCCGAGGAGCGCGACTTCCTGGAGCTGCGCTTTGCCGGCACCGACCGCATCTGGGTGCCCGTGGAGCAGATCAACCGCATCACTCGCTACGCCGGCGGGGAGAAGCCGGCCCTCTCGCGTCTCGGCGGCGGTGAGTGGCTCCGCACCAAGCAGCGGGTTCGCCGCGCCGTCACGGACCTCGCGAAGGAGCTGCTCGAGCTCTATGCCGCGCGGGCCCGAGCGCAGGGCAGGGCATTCGGGTCGGACACCCCGTGGCAGTCGGAGATGGAGGCGGCCTTCCCGTACGAGGAGACCCCCGACCAGCTGCGCGCCGCCGTGGAGGTGAAGCTGGACCTGGAGCGGCAGCAGCCGATGGATCGCCTGGTCGTCGGCGACGTCGGTTACGGCAAGACGGAGGTGGCGCTGCGGGCTGCCTTCAAGGCCATCCAGGAGGGAGTGCAGGTGGCCGTCCTCGTGCCGACGACGGTCCTTGCCCAGCAGCACCTGGCCACGTTCCGCGCCCGCTTCGCCGCCTTTCCCATCAAGGTCCGGATGCTCAGCCGGTTCGTGCCTCCCGCCGAGCAGAAGGAGACACTGGCGGGAATCGCGGACGGTTCGGTCGACCTGGTGATCGGGACGCACCGGCTGCTGAGCAAGGATGTGCGCTTCCGCGACCTGGGCCTGCTGGTCGTGGACGAGGAGCAGCGCTTCGGGGTCGCGCACAAGGAGCGCCTCAAGCAGCTCAAGCAGGAAGTGCACGTGCTGACTCTGTCGGCCACGCCGATCCCGCGCACCCTCAACCTGGCGCTCGTCGGCGTTCGTGACATGAGCGTCATCGAAACGCCGCCGGAAGATCGGCTGCCGATCCAGACCCGGGTGGCGGAGGCATCTGCCGGGCTGGTCCGCGACGCGATCCTGCGCGAGCTCGACCGCGGCGGCCAGGTCTTCTTCGTCCACAACCGCGTGGAGACGATCGAGGCCCAGGCCGAGCAACTGCGACGGCTGCTCCCGCAGGCACGGATCGCGGTGGCACACGGCCAGATGCCTGAAGGCGGGCTGGAGCGGATCATGCTGGCCTTCGCCTCCGGACAGTTCGACGTCCTCGTCTGCACGACCATCATCGAGTCGGGCCTGGACATCCCGAACGCCAACACGATCGTCATCGACCGGGCCGATGCCCTGGGTCTCGCCCAGCTCTACCAGTTGCGCGGCAGGGTCGGGCGGAGCAGCCGGCGAGCGTATGCCTACCTGCTCTACCGGCGCCGGGACCGCGTCAGCGAGATCGCCCGGAAGCGGCTCCAGGCGATCTTCAATGCCTCCGAGCTGGGGGCCGGGTTCCAGATCGCCCTGTCGGACCTGGAGATTCGCGGTGCCGGCAACATCCTTGGGGGCGAGCAGCACGGCTTCATGAGCTCGGTAGGCTTCGATCTCTACACCCGCCTGCTGAGCGAGGCGGTGGAGGAGGAGAAGGCGACCTTCGAGGGACGAACCCCCGTCGTGCCCCGCTCGGCGACCGTGATCGACCTGCCGGTCGACGCCTACCTGCCCGACGACTACGTTCCCGAGGAGCCCCAGAAGCTGGAGCTGTACCGACGGCTGGGGCGGGCTGACTCCGAGGAGGCGGTGGAGGCTGTCCGGGCGGATCTGCAGGATCGGTTCGGCCCGCTCCGTCCGCCGGTCGAGCGGCTGCTGGAGGTCGCGCAGTTGCGCCTCACCGCCGAACAGGCCGGGATCTCTTCACTTTCGCGCGAGGACGGCCAGCTGGTGGTGCGGTTCGGGCCCGATTGGTCGCGCCTGGCCACGGCCCGAGCGCTGGCGCCCACCGGAGCCGGTGACCCGATCCGGGCGCTCGCTGGGGGCATCACCTACGCCTCGAACCAGATCCGCCTGCGCATGCCGCGGGAGGCAGGTACATCCTGGCAGTTGACTTTGACCGTCGTGGAGCGCCTGGCGGCCGACGTCTCCGCGCAGGACGAGCCTGCGAGCGGCACGCTCGCCGGAGCGGTCAGCCGCTGACCGGCCCCGCCGGTCCCCAGGGAGCTCGCGCCGCGTAACGTTCCAGCTGATCGAGATCGCCCAGTGACTCCAGGGCGCGCATGCCTTCGTTGAAGAGCGCCTCGTTACCCGTTGCGATCCCGATGTCGCACCGCACGCGGGCCGCGTGCGGTGCGGCGGCGCACCGGTCGAATATGGCAAGGGCGCGCTCGGCTTCGGCTGCGTCGTCCCGGGCTACCGCGAGGGCCCGGCGGACCTCCCCTTCCAGGATTGCCGTTTGGTCGTGCATCGCCCGCCTCAGCCACCGCTCGAGCCTCTGCTGCTCGAGCGGCTGGAGGCGATCCACGCAGAGCCCGAAGGCGCGGGAGAACCGTTCTGGATATTGGAAGGCGGGTACCTCATCGAGCTGACGCGCCAGCGCGGCGACATCGAGGCGCAGGTACGAAAGGGTGAGCTTGCTGGCGTAGTCGGGCGCGCTCAACTGACCAAGGATCGCTTCACAGATCTCCTGCCAGTGGTGGGCTGCCTCAGGTTCGCGCCGTGCCCGCGCCACGTCGAAGCCAGACAGGAACCCGCGAATGGCGTAGAGCGTCGCCGGGCGGCCGATGTCGATCCACAGCCGTTCGGCTCGCTCGGTCATCTTGAGGACCTCGTCCCACCGGCCCAGGTCATAGAGAGCCTGTGCCCGCCAGCTGACGAGATGCAGGACCATGCTGGGCGCCTGTCCCGGCTGGAGCGCCATCAGGGCCTCCTGGGCCACCTGATCCGCTTCCTGGAGATCGCCGATGACGGTCGAGGCCCACACCACGGTGCTCGACGCATCGATGCGCTCGGGCAGGTTGAGGCGGTCGCGGAACCCGAGCCGTGCGCGCCCGTACTGCCTGACCTCCGGCCAGCGGCCTCGCTCCATGGCGATCGCACCGAGGGCGTCCAGGGCGGCGCTCCGCAGCGGTGCGTCGTCTGCCTTCTCGGCATACTCCAGCCCGAGACGAGCGTCCGCCTCCGCCCCTCGAAGGGCGTCCGCGTCGGGGACCGTCCCTCCGCCGAAGCGCCAGTAGGGCACGAAGCCCAGCGCGACATGAAACCGTGACAGGGCGCCGAGATCCGTCGCGACGCCGGCCAGTGCCCGGCCCTCTTCCACCAGCGTGTCCATCGCTTCGAGGCTACGGCGCGATCCGACTGACCCCTGGAAGCGCGCCTCGTACTCGATGAGCTTGGCGAGCACGCGCAGCTGGTCGTTCGGCGGACGGTCGGCACTTCGCGCCAGCCCGTAGGCCTGGGCGTAGGCCTCCACCGTGGCGTCGCCGCCGACCATGGTGTCCCCGATCCGCTCGTGGATGTCGGGAAGGGTGTCGGGTGGCGCCCATTCGAGCGCTTTCATGAGGTGGCTGCGGGCCTCCACATCAGCCCCGGCCAGGAAGGCGGTATCGGCAGCCCGCCGAAGCCACGTCACCGCGCGGCGACGCGCCTCGGACGCGGCCTCCTCCGAAAGCAGGCCCGAGAGCGTGGCCGCCTCGCGGTAGTGATAGGCGATGAGCTCGGCGTACGCCTCCTCGTTGCCGGCGGCCTGGTCCTCCAGCCACCGGCCGGCCGCGGCGTGGAGCCGCGCTCGCTCACTTCGAGGCAACGTCCCGTAGGCGACCTCGCGGATCAGGATGTGCCGAAAGGTGTAGCCATCCGCGCCGGAGGGACGGACCATCTCCCGGTCGAGGAGAGCGTCGATGGCGACGCCGACACCGCCTGCCTCACTGGCCAGCTCGGGCTCGAGCGCGGCGAGCCCGAGCGCGCGAAACGAGCGCCCGAATATCGCCCCAACCTGGAGGCAGCGCCGCTCGCGAGCCGGCAGCGCATCGAGGCGGGCCAGGACCGTGGCCTGCACCGTGTCGGGCAGGCTGGCGAGGGCCGTTGCTACACCTTCCGAACGGGGTGTCGGGCCGAGTAGATCGATCAATGCGCGGACCAGCTCCCCGGCGTAGAACGGATTTCCTTCTGACCTCTCGGCGACGGCCCGGATGATTTCGGGGGATGCAGACTCGAAGAGGTGGCGGACGAGGTCCGCGATGGCTACCTCGTCGAGCGGATCGAGCGCCAGCGAAACGTGGTTTCTGCGACCGCCGCCCCAGCCGGGCCGGCGGTCGAGAAGTTCGCCACGAGTCAGAACGAGCATCAGGAGCCTGCCCTGACCGCGCGGCTGGGTGACATATTCAACGAGATCAAGAAAGCTCTCGCTCGACCAGTGCAGGTCCTCGAAGACCACCACCAGCGGACGTTCCCGGGCGGCCATCTCGAACGTGGTGCGCCAGGCGGCGAACATCTCGCCTCGGTCGGTTGCATCTTCCTCGCCCGCCCCGATCGTGGCCAGGAGTCGCGAGGCGATCTGCTGCGGCTCGTCTGCGCCAAGCCGATCGAGGTACTGGACGAGCGCATCCCGAAGCCGCTCGGGCGGCGTCTCGTCGCCCGCACCAACCAGGCGCTGGAGGATGGCGCGGAGCGGCCAGAACGTGAGGCGCTGGCCGTAGGGGAGACATTGGGCCGTGGCCACGAGACAGTCGGGCACCGTCCGCTGGAGCACGCTCAGGAATTCCTCGAGCAGGCGGGTCTTGCCGGTGCCGGCTGGTGCGATGACGCTCACCAGGTACGGCCGGTGTTCCTCGAACGTTCGCCTGGCGACCAGATCAAGCTGCGCCAGATCCGTTTCACGCCCGAGCAGCGGCAGGGGCATCGGATTCGCCCGGGTTCGTCCGAGCAGCTGCCGGGCCCGAACCGGCGCGGTCTTGCCGCGTGCCTCGACGCCCCGTGCGTCGCCGTACCTGAATTCCGGGGCCGCCCGAGCGGTCCGCTCGCCGACGAGAACGCTCCAGGTCCGCGCCGCCTGTTGTAGGCGTGCGGCAACGTTGACGGCGTCCCCGGTCATCAGGAAATCCGATCCCTGCGCTGCCTGGGGAGTAGCCACCACCTCGCCGGTGTTCACGCCGATCCTGATCGGCAGCCGGTCGCCGAGACCGGGATCGGCCCGCACCCGGTCGCGGAGTTCCAGCGCAGCGGCAAGGGCGCGCGAGGCGTCGTCCCCGTGCGCGGTCGGGAGGCCGAAGACGGCCATGACGGCATCCCCGATGAACTTCTCGACGGTCCCTCCGTGCTCGGTCGTCACCTCCTGCGCAATCGCGAAGAAGCGCCCCAGCAGCGCTCGCAGGTCCTCCGGATCGAGCGACTCCCCGAGCGCCGTCGAGCCTGTCACATCGGCGAACAGGACGGTCACGAGCCGCCGTTCCTCGCTCATCGGCCGCATCGTAAGCCTGAGCGTTCCGCTGCGGGCTCGGCTGTGGACGTTGAGGGCGGCAGGATCGCGGCCCCGGTCAGCCCCTGAACTGGCACCGATCCGACCCCGGATCCGGGCCGGATACCCGTGTCGATGCCGCGCTGGGGCCTCTTCGCGCCCTCGGTCCCTGCCGTCGGCAGCCCCCGCTCGCGAGGCGAGCCAAGCGACCGGTCGAGGTTGAGCGCGATTGGGGGAGCGTCGGCGCTGCTCGTGCCGCGTTCAGGAATGATCCCTCGGCGGTCGACTCGCTCGGCAGGTGAGCAGAACCCATTGGAGGGCGCGTTCAGGCGAGCGACCAGGCCGATCGTCCGTCAGCCTCCGAGAGCGTGGACACGCCGCCGAGAGCGCTGACACGCTGGGGTAGACTGGCGCGGTTCCCACAATGATCGTCCCCTAGAAGCCCAGGGAGCTCCGGCCGTGTCCGCTGAAGACCTGCGCGCGAAGATCCGCGAGATCCCCGATTTTCCGAAGCCGGGGATCCTCTTCTACGACATCACGACGCTGTTGAAGGACCCCGTCGCCTTCAAGGAGTCGATCCAGCTGCTCACCGAGCCCTACCGGGAGTCGAATGTTGACATCGTGGTAGGCATGGAGTCGCGCGGCTTCATCTTCAGCGCGCCGATGGCCTACCAGCTCGACGCCGGCTTCGTCCCCGTGCGCAAGCTGGGCAAGCTGCCTGCCGAGACGGTGAGCGTGGAATACGCGCTCGAGTACGGGACCAACACGCTCGAAGTCCACAAGGACGCCATCCAGCCGGGCCAGAACGTCCTGATCGTCGACGACCTGCTGGCGACGGGCGGAACGGTGAACGGAACGATCGATCTGGTCAATCGTCTGGAAGGGAAGGTCGTGGGTCTCACCTTCCTCGTCGAGCTCCTATTCCTGAAGGGCCGCGAGACGCTGAAGGGTCATGACATTCACAGCGTGATCCAGTACTGACTCGGGTCCGAGCAGCCACGGCGTGACCGATCCGCTGCCCGCCCAGGCGACGCCTGAGCCGGAGTCATCGGAGCCCCAGCCCGCGCCCTCGCACGAGGAGCCGGCGTCACCGATCCACGAACGGCCTGCCCACGAGCAGCTTGAACTGGCAGAGGAGCGGCCCCCTCCGAGCGCCGAGCAGCGCGGCCCCGACGATGTCGATCTCGGGCGACGCAGCTTCTTCCGCACCTTTGGGCGGGAGGCCGTTCAGGCCGCGGCTTCGGTTGCCGGCGCGGCGAACGTGCTTCGCCAGGGCACCACCGCGGCCGGGGCAGAGCTGCTGGGCCTCGGCCTGGCACGACCGGCGGACGCGGCCACGCGGCTCGACCAGCTGGGCTTCGGCCTGGAAGCCGAAGTCGAGGCGCGATACCGCAACCCGTACCGCTTTGCGGACGAGGAGCTGATCCTCATCGACCAGACGCAGCTTCCCGACCGCGTGGCCGAGGTTCGCTGCCATGTGGGTGCCGAGGTGGCGGGTGCCATCCGACGCGGCGTCGTGACTGGCGGACCGATCCTGGCCCAGGTGGCAGCCTACGGCCTGGCACTCACGGCGAGCCGCCTGCGCGCCTCCAAGCCGTACGTCAGAGCCGCCAGCCTGCGCGGCACGGAGAACGCCCTGCGCAACGCCGCGCCTGCGTCGGCGGAACTTGAGCGCGCGCTTGAGCGGGTTTCTGCCGCCTGGACGGGCCTCCCGGCTGGCTCAAGTGGCGACGAGATCGCAGTAGCGACGCGCGCGGAGGCCGATGCCATCGCCAGTGAATCGATGCACCACCATGCGGCCCTGGGCCGTGAGGGCGTGACCATGCTGCCGTGGCCGGCCGATCGGCCGCTGGACGTGCTCACGATGGGTAGCACGGGCCAGTTCTCGGGCGGCATCGTGGGGACCGCCATGGCGGTCCTCGTGGCGGCTGCGACCGAGGGACGAGACGTGCGGGCGCTGGTTGCCGAGACCCGACCCGGCCTGGTCGGGGCACGGCTGGCCGCTTTCGAGCTGCGCAACGCGGACGTGCCCTACAGCGTTGTCGCGGACGCCGCCGCCGGCTGGCTCTTGTCGGAAGGGCGGGTGGATGTCGTTCTCGTCGGAGCGGAGCGCATCGCAGCCAATGGCGACACCCTGGCCACGATCGGAACCCTCACGCTCGCCGTGCTTGCCGCGCGCAGTGACGTGCCCTTCTTCGTCTGCGCGGCGACCCCAACGATCGATCGCGGGACGGCGGACGGCGCGGCTCTGCCAGTCACCTTCGGCGCGCCCTCTGACGTAACCCTCATCCGGGGGATGTCGATCGCGCCCACAGGCAGTGACGCGCTCAATCCGACCTTCGACGTGACCCCGGCTGATCTGATCACGGGTTTCGTCACCGAGGTTGGCGTCCTTCGCCCGCCATTTCCGGAGGCCTGATGGCCACCATCGCTCAGGCAGAGGGTCGAGCCGAGCGCAGGATCGTGACGACCGCCACGCGAGATCGGGACGCGCTACGGGCCTTCCTCGAGCGGGATCGCCTGTTTGCGGCCTACGCCATCTGCGACCTCGACGACCGGGAGTTCGCACGGACGAAATGGGGGCTGGCGCACGAGGATGGTGAGCCCGTCGCGATCGCCCTGGAGTATCGCGGGCTAGCTCCGCAGCCGCTGTTCGTGATGGGCGATCCCGAGGCCGCTGCCCGCCTGCTCGCCGATATCATCCGGCCGCGGGCCGCCTACCTGGCGGCGATGCCTCCGCAGATCGCCGCCGCGTCCCGCCACTACCGCGTCCACACGGGCGTTCCGATGGTCCGCATGTGGGTCGATCGGGCCTCCTTCCGCCCGGTTCCCGGAGCGACCGCGCGGCTCCTGCCCTCCGAGATCGGCGATCTGAACCGGCTCTACAGCCTTGGGTTCACGTCATGGCTCCCTCGCGATTCGGTGGCAAAGGGCGTCTATTTCGGCATACGCGTGGGCGGCCGGCTCGTTTCGGCGGCTGGCACGCATGTGATCAGCCCGCAAGCTCGCCTCGCGGTCGTCGGCAACGTGATGACCCACCGGAACTACCGTGGCCGGGGATACGCGAAGATGAGTACCAGCGCGGTTACCCAGGAGCTGCTCCGGACCTGCGAGCAGGTTGTGCTCAACGTCCGCGCCGACAACCCGCCCGCTCTCGCTACGTACCGCGCGCTGGGTTACCAGGAGCACGTGCGCTTCGAGGAGCGGCTCGTCTACCGCCGCGGGCCGGGCTGGGATAGCATCTTCGGGCCGCTGCGGCGGTTCCTCAACCCCACCAAGGAGTCCTGAGTGTCGCTGACTCGCTCGGCAGCGCCTGAAAACGCTGAATCGCCGGCAAACGCCGCTTCTGTCGCCCGCCCGCCCGACCATGACGTCACGGATCTCGGTCTAGCCGCGGAGGGTCGGCGGCGCATCGAGTGGGCCGAGCGGGAGATGCCCGTCCTTCGCCTGATCCGCGAGCGCTTCCAGAAGGAGCGGCCGCTGGAGGGCCTCCGGATCGGGGCCTGCCTTCACGTCACCACCGAGACCGCCAACCTGATGCGCACCCTGGAGGCCGGTGGGGCTTCAATCGCGCTCTGCGCGTCGAACCCGCTCTCCACGAAGGACGACGTTGCTGCGGCGCTGGTCGCCGAGTACGGCATCGCGACCTACGCCCGTCGCGGCGAGGACCGCGAGACGTACTACGCGCACCTCAATGCCGTCGCGGACACGCAGCCACAGCTGACCATGGACGACGGCTGCGATCTCGTCTCGCTGCTCCACAAGGAACGAGCGTCGCAGGTCATGAAGGTCCTGGCCGGCACGGAGGAGACCACGACGGGCGTGATCCGCCTCAAGGCCATGGCAGCCGATGGCGCCCTGGGCTTCCCCGTCGTGGCGGTCAACGAGGCAAAGACCAAGCACCTCTTCGACAACCGCTACGGCACCGGCCAGTCGACGGTCGATGGCGTCCTGCGCGCCACGAACATCCTGATTGCCGGGCGCAAGGTCGTCGTTGCCGGCTATGGCTGGGTCGGTCGAGGGATCGCCTCGCGCTTCCGGGGGATGGGTGCGCTGGTATGCGTGTTGGAGGTCGATCCAACGGCCGC
Source organism: Chloroflexota bacterium (assembly GCA_013815585.1). GTDB lineage: Bacteria > Chloroflexota > Limnocylindria > Limnocylindrales > CSP1-4 > JACDFU01. The sequence goes on along the minus strand of JACDFU010000061.1, from coordinate 3,188 downwards.
CCTCGAGGCGACGATGGACGGCTACATCGTCATGCCAGTCGCAGAGGCGGCGAAGTGGGGCGAGCTCTTCATCACTGCCACGGGCAACCTGAACGTGTTTCGCGGTGAGCACTTCTGCACCATGTCCGACGGAGCCATCCTCGCCAACAGCGGGCACTTCGACGCCGAGATCGAGCTCGATGCGCTCCGCGACCTCGCCAAGGGCGGCGTCCGTGACGTGCGGACCGACGTCCAGGAGTACGACCTCGGCGACAAGAAGCTGTACGTGATCGCGGAGGGCCGGCTCGTCAACCTGAGCGCCGCCGAGGGCCACCCGGCGGCCGTCATGGACATGAGCTTCGCCAACCAGGCACTCAGCGCGGAGCACATCGCCAAACACCACGGGGAGCTGCAGAAGCGCGTCTACACAGTGCCGGAGGCGATCGATCGGGAGGTGGCACGTCTCAAGCTGGCAGCCCTCGGCATCGAGATCGACGAGATGACCGCCGAGCAGAAGAAATACGTCAGCTCCTGGGAGAGCGGCACCTAGTACGGTTCGGGCCGTTACGGTCCGCAGGGCGGATGTCTGCCCGAGAAGCAGCCTTGGACCCCGACCACCGTTGACCTCTATCGAGCGACAAGCCCGCTAGCGACTGGGTGCGACCTGCGACAAGCGAGGCACCCCCGGCGCCTCGTCCTGGGCACGACAGGAGTAGCGCGTCGCGTTCGGCTACGGCGCCTGGTCGGTGGCATGTGGTCCATGATCGCCGAGCTGCGCCCTGAACCACTCTGCGAGAGCCGAAACCAACGGAGGGTCGAGCGTCACGTAGCGGATCTGGGCCCCGTCGGCGAGTTCGCCGTAGGTCACATCGATTCGCTGGTACCCGGCGCGCAGAGCGACAAGGCCCGGCATGGTGTCGCCGTGGATTGTTGCGGGGTCCCCGAAGTTACCGCGCCGGAACTTGTCGGTTTCGTCAAGCAGGTGCGACCGGATCAACGCGATCTGTTCGGTGTCGGACGGGTCGTCCGCAACGACCGACTGGACGCCTCCATCGACGAGCGGCCGGAAGATGTGGGTCGTTTTCTCGAGATCGAACGGCATCACTTGCGCTCCGCGAACGGCGATGTCTTCCTGCCGGCTACCGCCGGGCAAGGATCCGCTGGCAGCCAACACGGCGAGCGTAGCCACCGAACCCAGCACGATTGCTGCAATGAGGAGCCGGATCCGCGGTCGTCGCTTGACGCTAGCGAGAGCTTTCACGCATTGCCTCCACCATGGTGTCCAACTACCGGACGGCCGCGGTTCGCAGCTCGTGCCGCCTGCGCTCCTCCTGCTGCTTTCGCCAGCCGTACGGGGTCACGCCTTGTGGCTTGTAGACATTCAGGACCTGGACGGCGAGCAACACCACCAGGCCGCCGACCGAGTGGAGCAACGTGGGCGGGAGCGCAAGCAGCTGCTCATCTGACGTTGTCGGATCTGCGGCGACCGCGGCGATGCGGCTGACCACCCCCGACTCCGACAGCAAGACGAGCGTCGCAACGATCGTGAGCAGGAGTGAGGTCAGGACCCACCAGTGCCGGAACAGGCCCCACTTCGTGCCGAGTGACATGAGGAGCCCGGTGACCAGCGAGGCGAGGGCCAGCGGAACGATGGCTGACGATACGACCAGGCCCATCGCCAGCCATGCGGCACGCACGAGCTGAGGGTCATGACTGGCTGCGACAGTTAGATCGAGAGCGAGGTAGGCAGCGACCGCACCGATCCAGCCGACCGATGACGTGAGATGTGTAGCGAGCGCGAACTTGCGAACTCTCGGTGGCATGGTCATGTGCATTGCGCCTCGGGCGAAAATGACATCGTCAGCCGACGGTGATCTGGCCGCGCATGCCGGAGTCGTAATGCCCCGGTTCGTGGCAGGCGTACTCGAGCTTGCCAGCGTCACCGAACCGCCAGGTCAGCTGCTTGCTCTCGCCAGGCTGGAGCGTGATGCTGTTGGGCAGGGCATGGGCCACTCCTTCAGGCATGTGGGCCATCGCCTTAGCGTGCTCCCGCTGCATCGTGGCGTCGCCGAGGGTGAACTCGTGGACGGCCTGCCCGCTATTGGTCACCTCGAACGTGACCGCCTCTCCGGCCGACACCTCGACGCTGGTTGGCTCGAACGTCATCGTGTCGAGGGTGGCGACCTCGATCGCCCGGGCCGCCTCAGATGCATCGGCCGGGCCGCCAACGCCGCCGGCGGTCACCGGTTCGATGGCGGGCGGCGTCTGGCCATCCATGTCGTCCGACGCTGCGTGGCGACCAGGGCCGTGCTCATTACCGCCTACGACCCTCGCGACGACAACCAGCAGGACCACGAGGATGGCGGCGATGCCAACTGCCTTCACCCAGCGTGGTGTGCCGGGATGGGTGTCGGTGTCGGGATCTGAGGCTCGGTCAGCCACGGGCGTCTCCTCTCACGGTCGGCGCCGGGCTTGCCGGGGCTGCAGGTAGGCGAGTGAACCCGCCGAGGTACTCGGGCTTCACACTCAGACGGGTTCCCGGTTCCGCCGAATGCCTCGTCCTCTCCGGGACGACGTCGCTGGGATCGCCGTAGACATCGGTGCTCGTCGTGGCGTCGACGAACTGCGAGATTTCCCGCCCCGTGTGCTGGTGGACAACCTTCCAGTAGTGCTTCATGGAGTCCGCGTCCTTGTGGACCTGGACGATCGCCGCCTCGGTGCCGTCCTCGTTGAGGTAGGCGTTGATGGCGAGCAGTCCGGGCACGTTCGTCTCGAGAACAGTGAACAACTCCTGGAGGAACCGCCTGAAGTCTTCAAGCTTGCCCTCCTTGATCGTGTATGAACGGTCCGGCCATGGTGACTCCCTTCTTTCAGGTGGATCCGATGCGGGTGCCCTCACAGGTAGGCGAGGGCCTCGCGGACGGTGAGGCGCGAGGCGCGGGCCGCCGCCGCTTCCGTGGCCAGGACCGAGCCCAGGAGCGCGATAACGGTCCAGATCACGATGGCGGGGATGGAGATCCGGTACGGCAGCTGCGCGGAGAAGAAGAGGTTGCCGAGCCCGGCTCCGAGGACCGCGGTGAGTCCGAGCGTCGGGATCACCGCCGCGAAGACGCTGGCCAGGGCGAGGAACACCCCTTCCGCGGTGACGATGCGGCGCACGCGTTCCGGGCGCGCCCCGATGGCATGCATGACCCCGAACTCACGGGTCC
>JACDFU010000168.1 GCA_013815585.1 Chloroflexota bacterium | reverse complement strand
CAGGTGTTCAGCGCTTGAAAGTCATCCTCACCAGCGATGTCGAGACCCTCGGCCGGAGCGGCGAGCTCAAGGACGTTGCCGACGGGTATGCGCGGAACTTTCTGATTCCCCGGAAGCTGGCCGTGCCCGCTTCAGGTGGCGCCTACCGAGCCTGGCAGCACGACATCGCCAGCCGCGAGGACAAGCGCAAGCGCGAGCGCGAGGAAGCCGAGATCGCGGCCCAGCGGATCGGCTCGACGACCCTCACGATGGGCGTCAAGGTCGGCGAGGGCGGCAAGCTCTACGGCTCCATCGGCGCCAAGGACATCGCCGACGCGCTGGCACGGCGCGGCATTACCGTGGATCGCCACAAGGTCGACCTCGACGAGCCCCTCAAGAGCCTGGGAACCTACAAGGTCGCGGTCCGCGTCCTCTCCGGGATGACGCCCGAGGTCACCGTGGTGGTCGAGCCAAAGGGCTGAGCCTGGTCTACCGTTCGTCGGCCGGACGACCCGACAGCGAGCTCGGAGCATCCAGGTGGGCTCCATCGTCGACCCCGACCCGCAACCGATCGACGAGCTCGCCCCCCAGCCATCCCGTCGCCCCGAGAAGGGCGGCTCCGGCGAACGACAGGATGAGCGGCAGGGCGCCGGGGTGTGTCGGGTCCGGGGTCCGGAGGAGCCAGCTGGCGGAGTAGAGGAGCAGGACCAGGCCGTTTCCCATGCCGTGCATGCGGCCGATGGCCTTCGCGCGCGTTCCCTCCGGCAGGTTCGACCAGTCCGCCCAGCCGAAGACCGTCGCCGCCGCGCCGGCCACGATGCCGGCCACGATCATCCAGAACGCGAGCTCGTGCCAGGACCCGCCGCCCATGACGATGCCGACCAGGTCGAACAGCACGGCCACGTGCAGCAAGCCGATCGCGTAGGGAACGAGGATGGGGTGGATGGGATGACCCAGGGCCTTGAACCGGCTTTCCATCGACGTGCTCCTCTACTGGTCGATCGCGCATCCCCGGCGGCAGTATAGGACCCGTGTCGCGGCCAACCGTCCTGCACGTCGATCTCGACGCCTTCTTCGCTGCCGTGGAGCAGCGGGACCGGCCGGAGCTGCGCGGCCGTCCCGTGATCGTCGGTGGCGGAGGTCCCACCGACCGGGGCGTGGTGAGCACCTGCTCCTACGAGGCGCGCGTCTTCGGCGTCCGCTCAGCCATGCCCTTGCGGACGGCCGCCGCGCTCTGCCCGGAGGCCGTCTTCCTACCGGTCGACGGCGGCCGGTACCTCGAGGTGAGCCGGCAGGTGATGGAGATCCTGCGCAGGTTCACCCCCGTCGTCGAGCAGGTTTCCATCGACGAGGCCTTCCTGGAGGTGGGAGGATCAGAGGCGCTCTTCGGTCCCGCCCGGGTGATCGGTGGCCTGATCCGGTCGGCCATCAGCGACGAGGTCGGGATCACCGCCTCGGTGGGTGTCGCGGCGAACCGGCTGGTAGCCAAGGTCGCGTCGGACCTGTGCAAGCCCGACGGCCTCCTGGTGGTTACGCCGGGCTCGGAGGCTTCGTTCCTGGCGCCGCTGCCCCTGGAGAGGCTGTGGGGCGTGGGTCCCCAGACGCGCCGGGCACTCCAGGACTACGGCGCGACCACGATCGGTGACGTGGCTGCGCTCCCACGGGACCTGCTCGTGCGGCGTTTCGGGAGCGTGGGGTCGGTCATGGGCGATCGAGCTCGTGGGATCGATGCGACGGGCTTCGGCCAGGGCGTCGACGCCAAGTCGATCAGCCATGAGCACACGTTCGCCGTGGATACGGGGGACTGGGAGACGATCGAAGCGACGCTGCTCGGACTGGGCGACGATGTCGGCAGCCGGCTCCGGGAAGCGTCGCTCCTGGCCCGGACCATCGGCGTCAAGATCCGCGACAGGCACTTCCGGACCTTCACCCGCCAGCGTGCCCTTCCCGCCCCCACCGACGATGGGCGCAAGATCGGGCGCGTGGCCGCCAGGCTGGCCCGGCCGGAGACGCGGGGCGTCGAAGTTCGGCTCCTCGGGGTGGCGGCAACGCAGCTCAGCGGCGTCGCCCAACTGGAGCTGTTCGGCGCGCCGGACTCTGACAGGCGGGTCCTCGACGCGGAGGACGCGATCCGGAGGCGTTTCGGTCGTCGGGCCATCACCCGCGCACGTTTGCTCGCCGACCCGGTGCCGGAGCCCTTCGAGCGAGACGCGAAGGGCCTGCGAGACCCCTAGCCCCGGATTACATTCTTCCCTCCATGACCGACTTCACCCTGCGTCCGATGGAGCCATCTGACGGACCGGCGATCGACGGCTTGATGCGACATGAGGCGCAGACGACGGCCATGGGGATCACGACTCACTACCGGCACGACATTTTCCAGGCGCTCCTGGCGCAGCACCCCAGCCTGTACGGGGTCGTCGCGACAGCCCCGGATACCGATGGACTGGTGGGCGTGGCGACCGCCTTCACCGAGGAGGTCAACGCGGATGGCCGGTCGTACCCTGCCGCCCACCTCGAGAACCTGAAGGTCCGGCACGATTTCCGTCGACACGGCTTGGGGGCGCGGCTGGCCGACTGGCGCATTCAGGAGGCGCGCCGGCGATTCGGGGGCGAGGGCCTGATCGTGACGGGGATCGAAGCCAGCAACGCGGCCTCGCTGGCGACGGCACGCCGATGGTCGACGCAGCTCCTTGGGCCGGTCCGGATCGTCATCGCTCGCGTATCGACCAAGCCGCCGCGCGCCAATGCCACCGTGGTACGCCCTCTTCACCACGGCGACATTGAGGCGGTCGTCGACGCCGTGAATGCCTTCCACGACAACTTCAACCTCTACCCGCCGCAGACACCAGCCGGGCTGGCCGAGTCATTGGCTTCCACCTCTCTCGGGGAGCCGATCCGCCAGTACCGCGTCGCGGTTGCCGACGACGGCACCATCGTCGCCGGAGCGGCGGTAACCGAACGCTTCAAGTTGATGGTGGACCACATCGGCCGGATGCCCCGCCCACTCGAGCTGCTCGCGCGGGTTGCCCCGCTCTTCCCGCCCGATCGGATTCTCAGGACGATCGAGTTGAGCCTGTCCTGGCATGCGCCTGGCCGCGCCGATGCAGGACGCCGGCTGTGGGAGGCGATCCGTTTCGAGTGGCGCGATCGCGCCACCCACGTCGCCGCGCTGGCCGACCCGCGCAGTTCCCTGAGCGAGGTCTTCCGGGTGGGCCGCACGATGATGCCGCGGTTACAGCTCCTGGTCCCCGTGAAAAGCCCGGACCGCTTCGACGAGGATCGACCGGTCTATCTCTGGCGGTAGTTATGGGGCGGACCCCAGCCTCTTGACATCGCACATCTGTTCGGTTTATCGTCGGCGTGGTAATCGAACATCTGTTCTCTCCAGGTCCGCCCCCCGACACGGAGACGCAGGTCAGACCACACGGAAGGAGCCGCAGATGGCGATGGTCTCGATCACTCCGCTCAAGGTGCGCGTGCGAACCGACTGGTTCAGCGGGACACCCCATGCCGTCCAGCTCGGCGATGAACTCCTTCCCATCCTCTCCGTTGCCCGCGTCCGGGACGAATCCGCCGCGTACCGTCGTGACGTGGGCCCTCGGACTCGGTTCGAGGTCGAAACGCCCAGGGCCCGCTTCCTGCTCACCTTCCTGCACCGCGGGCGGCGCTGGCTGATCGACGGCCTGGACGACGAGCGGCGCACCCTGCCCCTGGCCGCCTAGGGAATTTGACGGGGTCCGGCGGTTCGTCCCCGGTCGCCCACGCCGGTCCTCGATACCGCCTCCTGCCTGCCGCCCCGTTCGGATCCCCACCCGGGCGGGGCGGCCACGTCCCCGCGTGCGACAATCGAGCCAGATGGAGGTGGCGGCCGGGGATCGACTCTCAGACCTGACCCTCGAGACCTTCACGTCCCTGTTGGCCTCCGAGGCGGCGGTTCCCGGCGGGGGGAGTGCTTCGGCTGTCGCCGGAGCCCTGGGAAGCGCGCTGATCGCCATGGTCGCGGCACTCTCGCGCAACCGGCCCAAGTACGAGCGCTACCGCGAGACGCTGGAGAGAGTTGAGCAGGCCGCGGAGAATGGCCGCCAGCGGTTCCTCGCCCTGGCCGACGAGGACGCGGTGGCCTACGGACGCTTCATGGAAGCACGCCGCCTGCCGCGAGACACAGAGGCCCAGGCAACGGCTCGCGATGCAGCCGTCGACGAGGCTGCACGAGCCTCGATCGCTGCGCCGCTGGCGATCGTACGTCTGTGTGAGCAGGTCGTCGTAGAGGCACAGGCGCTGGCCGGCCGGAGCAACCTGAACGCGGCCAGCGACCTGGAGGTCGGAACGCTCCTGCTCGAAGCCGCGGCGCGTGGAGCTGCCGCGAACGTCCTGATCAACGTTCCCGCCCTCTCCGACGCTGCCTTCGGAGGCGCAGCGACCGCCGAGGCGGACGGCCTGGTTCGCAGCATTCAGCAGATGGCCGAGCGCGTCCGGGAAACCGTGGCTGGCGGCGACCTACGCGATCCTGAAGAGGCGTGACCGCCGGTTGAGCGGGCGGCCCATGAGCCGGGCCGGCTGAACGTCAGCGGCTTCTAGGACCAACCCCCGGGGGAGCGGACCAGGCAGCGGCGCTCAGGCGACTGCGAGGTACAGGAAGAGCGCAACAAGCCCACCAGCCGCAACGCCGACGATGCTGGCACCCCAGGCGGCAGCGTCAAGCGGTCCAAGCGGGCGCTCTGCGTGCTCGTCGCCATTGGCGTCGTGC
>JACDFU010000167.1 GCA_013815585.1 Chloroflexota bacterium | reverse complement strand
CGCCAGCACATCCCGATGGCCTCGCTTCCCTCCCGCATGCCGTCGACGGATCCCGAGGTCAACTTCACGACCCCGGTCGAACTCGGCTACGACGCCACGGCCGCGGTGGCCGAGTCGACACGCTGCCTGATGTGCAACTACAACATCTGGTTCGACCCCTTCCGGTGTGTCCTGTGCGGGGCCTGCGCGGACGTCTGCCCCGAGGGCGTGATCCACATGGTCGACGTCAACCAGCTGAAGACCGAGGGCCTTCTGCCAGAAATCGAGGAGTCCTACGGCTGGAACCAGGGCGCCGCGATGGTGCTCGACGAGGAGCGCTGCATCCGCTGCGCGCTGTGCGTCAAGCGATGCCCATTCGACGCCATTACGATGGAGCGGTTCGAGCTCCAGGAGATCTCGACCGACGGCCGGCTCTACAAGGAGTCGTACCGTGACGCGCAGCTCGCCGGAACGCCCGGCGTGGCAGGAGGATCCCGTTGAGCTTCCTCGAGCGGGTCGATCACACGATCCGCCGCAGCGTGGTGTGGCGCTCGCTGTTCCGCAACCCGTACCCGAACGACGAGCGGTCGCGCGCGTACGCGGTCATGAACAACGTGTTCCTGCACATCCACCCGGTCCGTGTCCGGCAGCACGCGGTGAAGTTCGCCTACACGTTCTGCCTCGGCGGGCTGTCGTTCTTCCTGTTCCTCGTCCTGACGATCACGGGCGTTTACCTGATGTTCTTCTACGTCCCCTCGGCGACGCAGGCGTACACGAACATCCTGGAGATCCAGAGCGAGGTGACGTTCGGGCTCCTGACCCGGAACATCCATCGCTGGGCCGCCCACCTGATGGTGTTCTTCGTCTTCCTGCACATGATGCGGGTCTTCTACCACGGGGCCTACAAGCCACCGCGCGAGTTCAACTGGGTCGTGGGGGTTGTCCTGCTGTTCCTGACGATCATGCTCAGCTTCACGGGCTACCTGCTGCCGTGGGACCAGATCGCCTACTGGGCGATCACGATCGGCACGAACATGGGTGGCTACGCGCCGCTCTTCAACTTCCCGGTCACGAGGCTGCTGCTGGGCGGGCTGGAGGTCGGCCAGAACACGCTGCTCCGCTTCTACGTGCTCCACATCATGGTCCTGCCACTGGCGGCGGCGATCTTCCTGGCGGTCCACTTCTGGCGCATCCGCAAGGACGGCGGGATCTCGGGGCCGCTATGACGACCGATCGCCGCGTTGTCGCCTCCGCGCGCTCGCTCACGCACCGCAAGGTGCGCTCGCTCGCGTGCTCGGCTCCGCCTTGCGCTTGGCCGCCCTATCGGCCCCGTGGGCTCTGAGTCGCCATGACCGACGACAGCAATCGCCCGAAGCCTGAGACCAAGGTCGCCACGCCGGGGCGGGTCGTCCTGCCGGTCGACCCGAGCCGCCGGACGGAGATCGACAAGCAGCGCGTGCCGATGTCGGCGCGGCCCTACCGGCTGCTGGCGCTGGTCAAGCAGGACGCCGTGGTCCGGGTCCAGAAGGAGCCGGACGACACGGTCATGACCTGGCCGCACCTGCTCTCGATCGAGTTCCTGGCCGCCGGCGTGATGAGCGTGTTCCTGCTGATGATGGGCCTGTTCATCAACGCCCCGCTCGAGGAGCTGGCCAACGGCAACGTCACGCCGGCGGTGGCCAAGGCGCCCTGGTACTTCCTCGGGCTGCAGGAGCTGCTGGCCTACTTCCATCCCACGGTGGCGGGCGTGCTCGTGCCCGCGTTCGTGCTGGTCGGCGCGGCGCTCATCCCGTTCGTCGATCGCGGCAACGTGCTTGCCACGCGGCCCTCGGAGCGCAAGACCGCCGTCGCCCTGTTCACCCTGTTCTGCATCCTCGGGCTCGTGGTCACCTTCGTCGGCATCTTCTTCCGCGGCCCGGGCTACAACTTCGTGATCCCCTACCTGCCGTTCTTCGAGAACAGCTCGAACGGCCTCCACTTCGCGCTCTGACGGCGCAGCCGAGGACCCAGGATCAGCCATGAGCAACTACCATCTCGAGCCGGTCGACAGGCCGCAGGCCCTGACCCAGCAGGCCATCAAGTCGATGCGCCACCAGCAGGTCCAGGGCATGTCACGCCGGCAGCTCCTGCGCGGCTCACTGGCGGCGGGGATCGGGCTGTGGCTGCTCGAGATCTCGGCGGGCACGATCGGCTTCCTGTGGCCCAACCTCGAGGGGGACTTCGGGGGTGAGCTGGAGATCGGCACGCTCGACGAGATCAAGGCCCAGAACAGCTCCATCCCGGTCGAGGAGGGCTTCCCGGCCTACTTCTCCAACGCCCGCTCCTTCGTCATCCTGGTGGATCCCTCGCGCCAGCAGTTCATCCCGGGCGAGGACCCCGAGGGCGACGGGACTGCCCTCAACGTGCGGGCCCTCTACCAGCGCTGCCCGCATCTCGGCTGCAAGCCGAACCCGTGCCTCAAGAACTTCTGGCTCGAGTGTCCCTGCCACGGCTCGCGCTACGACCGGCTGGGGATCAAGGCTGAGGGCTCGAAGTACGGTCCCGCGCCCAGGAGCATGGACCGCTTCGGCGTCAAGGTCAGCGCCGACGGCATCCTGACGATCGACACCGGCAAGATCACCCTGGGGCCCCTGCCCGTGGCCCTCGGCCAGCCCGGGCTGATCCCGCCCACCAGTCCGACCGGCTGCATCTAGGCGCCCGCGTGACCGACACCGTCGACCGAGCAGCCCGATGACGACGCCCACCGGCCGGGAACCGCAGGAGCGGCTGCCCGCCCGACGCGAGCCGTCCGAGCCCGCACCCGCCGAACGGTTCACGTCGCCCCCCTCGACGCGCTCGTTCCAGCTGTCGCCGGAGCGGGCCGCCCAGATCGTGCGCCAGTCGTCGAACGCTCGCTGGGTCGGCTTCCTGGCGGTGATCGTGGTCGTCCTGTTCACGATCCTCTACTACTTCTACGAGCTTGGCGCGCCGCTGGGGCTGAGCCAGCCACGCATCGTGGCCGAGGAGGAGCAGCAGCAGGTGGTCGCCGTCGAGCGCGGCTACAACCTGTACCAGGCGAACTGCGCGCGCTGCCACGGGCCGAACGGCCTCGGGCCCAACGAGCCGAAGCCCCCGGAAACGGGCGGCGGTTACATCGGCCCCACGCTCAACGACCAGGCCAAGCTGTTCCAGCACCTCAACGAGGACTACCTGCGCAACGTCCTCGAGGTCGGCGGACGGTACGTCTGCGGCAACGCCAAGAGCCAGATGCCGGTCTGGGCGGACACCAACGGCGGGCCGCTCAACTACCGCCAGATCGAGGAGCTGATCGCCTTCCTCCGGGCACCGAAGGACGAGGAGTACGAGGTTCGCGACCCGGAGCTGAACGAGCCGACCGGCGAGCACTTCAACGGCTGGGTCGACCCGGCCTACCAGCCCGAGGCTGGCGCCACCCCGTACCCGGACTGCTACCTCGACGCGCTGGGCGGCGGGGGTGGTGGCGCTTCCGCCTCGCCGGCGGCGTCCGCGGACCCGAACGCGACCACGCTCGAGGTGACGGCGGCCAATATCGCGTTCTCCGAGGACGCGCTGACCGCCCCCGCGGACAAGGCGTTCAACATCCACTTCGTCAACGAGGACGCGGGGATCCCGCACGACGTCGACATCCGAGCCGGGGGCGAGACGGCGGCGGACAACGAGATCCTCACCGACGCGGGCGAGGCAACGTATTCCATCGCGCCGCTCGAGGCGGGCGAGTACGAGTTCTTCTGCTCGGTGCACCCGCAGCAGATGGTCGGCACCCTGACGGTCGAGTAGCGAGAGGCACGACGACGATGGCCCGAGCCCTCACCGCCGGCCCCGCCCCCCGCCGTCGCGCCCTGTTCGGGCTGCTCGACGCCGATGGCTGGGGCTGGGCGATGCTCAAGGCCTTCTTCTGGTTCGTGCTCATCATCTTCCTGCTCGGCTACGTGCCGGACCGCGCCTACTACTTCACGGTCAACCGGACGATCGACCTCGGGATCCTCGCCTGGTCGCCGGTCAACCTGTGCCCGCCCCAGAACGAGGACCTGCCCTGTCCGGCGCCGGTCGGCGCGGTCCTGCCGTGGCAGGGCTCGCCGTCGGAGATCGCGCTGCCCGCTGCGCGCGCGGACGCCGCGTTCGTCCAGACCGGCCGCAAGCTGCTCCTCATCGGCGGCAGCGATGGCCAGACGGCCACGGACGCGGTGAGCGTCGCCCAGGCGGTCGAGGGAGGCAACTTCGACAAGTGGCAGGACGGCCCGCCGTTGCCGGAGCCGCGTGCCGACGCCGGCGTGGCGTTCCTCAACGGATTGATCTACGTCTCCGGCGGCTACGACGAAGCCGGCGAGCCGACGGACACGACCTTCGTGCTCGCGCCGAACCTGCAGACCGGCGACCTGGGCGATTGGCAGACCGCCGAGCAGGTCGAGCAGCCCCTCGACCTGCCCGAGGCACGCGGCGCGGGCTCGCTCGTCGCCCTGGCCGACGGGCTTCTGTTCGTCGGCGGGACCGGCCCGGATGGGCAGCCCACGTCGACGGTCTGGCGGTCGACCACCGACACGAAGGGGGCGCTCGGCGAGTGGACGCCCCAGCAGGGGCTCCTCCAGCCAACCGCCGACGCCGTGGCGGCCCTCAACGGCGAGGCCGTCTGGGTGATCGGCGGTCGCGACGCGAACGGGCCGACCGCGCGGGTACAGCGCGGCACGATCGCAGGCGCCGAGGGCCTCGAGGGCGAGGACAACCCGGGCGGCTCGGAC
>JACDFU010000166.1 GCA_013815585.1 Chloroflexota bacterium | reverse complement strand
GCGTTCCCGAGGCTGGCGGGGCTTCAGTCGCGTTCGAGGAGGCGGGCGATGGCCTGACCTCCGGGCTGGCGCAGGCGGCCAGGAGCACGATGCCGGCGGCCAAAGCGCCGGCGCGCCGGAAGGTCAGCCCTTCACCCCGCCCAGCTGGATCCCCTCGATGAACTGGCGCTGGGCCAGGAAGAACAGCACGATGATCGGCAACGCCATCAGCCCGGACATCGCCATCATGTAATGCCATCGCGGCGCTTCGGTGCCGATGCTCGCCTGGAAGAACTGCAGCCCGAGCGGCATCGTGAACCGTTCGATGGGTTGCTGCAGATAAATGAGGGCGCCCCGGAAGTTATTCCAGTTGCCCTGGAAGCTCAGCACCGCGACAGCCAGCAGGACCGGCTTCACGAGCGGCAGCATCACGTGCCAGAAGATCTGCATCGAGCCCGCTCCGTCCACGATTGCGGCCTCCTCGATCTCCCGGCTGACCGTCAGGAAGAACTGCCGCAGCAGGAAGATGTAGAAGGGACCCCACGCGAAGAGCGAGCCGACCGTCAAGGGGTCGTACGTGTTGATCTGACCCAGCGTGCGCCAGATGATGAAGCTCGGGATGAGCGTCACGACCCACGGCAGCATCATGGTGCTGAGCATCAGCACGAACAGGACGTTCCGGAACGGGAAGCGGAACCGCGCGAACCCGTAGGCCACGAGCGAGGCGCTCGCGAGCTCGCCGACCATCGCAAGGGCGGTGACGAAGATGGTGTTCATCAGCATCGCGCTGAAGGGGAGCACCTCCCAGGCCTCGGCGTAGTTCGACCACAGCACGGGGTCCGGAATCCATGCCGGCGGAAACACGAAGAGCTGGGCCTGCGACTTGAGCGAGGTCGACAGCATCCAGATGAAGGGGACCAGCGCAAAGATCCCCCCCAGGCCGAGCAGGATGTAGACCGGCAGCAGACGAGCCTGCTCGCGGAGACCGCGCCGTCGCTCGCGCTCCTTGCCGAGAAGGACCTGTGCGCCGCCCACCTGCTCGGCCGTCGCGTCCCGAAGACTCACTTCCTCCCCTCCGACTCGTAGTAGACCCACGCCTCACTCGAGCGGAAGACGCCCAGGGTGAGCAGCAGGATGACCACGAACATGAACCAGGCGATGGCCGATGCGTAACCCATCTGAAAGAACGTGAACCCCTGGCTGTACAGATACACGTTCAAGAAGGCGGGGGAGCCGGGTGGCAGCTGAATGAACAACGGCTGGTCGAAGATCTGCACGGCCGCGATGATGCCCATGACGACCAGGTAGAACAGGGTCGGGCTCAGCTGCGGCAGCGTGATGTGGCGCAGCCGCGCGACGACGCCCGCACCATCCACGCTAGCCGCCTCGTAGAGGTCCCGGGGGATGTTCTTCAGGCCGGCAAGGACGATCACCGTATTCGCGCCGAAGACGCCCCAGAAGCTCATGATCACGAAGCCCCAGAGGAGCATGTCGCGGTCGAGGAACCAGCCGGGAGGCTTGTCACCGAAGAGCGACCAGATCGGCTCGGTCGCTGCGTTAACCAGGCCGCTGCGCGTGGGCAGGAACATCAGGCGCCAGAGCAGCGCCGTGACGAATGCGGGCAGGATCGCCGGCAGGTAATAGAGCGTTCGCCAGAGGCCGATCCCCTTCACACCCTGGTTCAGCATGATCGCGGCCAGCACCGAGCCGGCCAGGCCGATTGGCACCGTCAGCGCGGCGTAGGCCATGGTCAGGCGAACCGAAGGCCAGAAATTCGGATCGCCGCCCAGGAGCCGCTCGTAATTGGCCAGGCCCACAAAGTTGGGCGTCTGGAGGATGTTGTAGTCGGTGAAGCTGAAGTAGAGCGAGGCCGCGATCGGCCCGACGTTCCAGATGAGGAAGCCGAGCAGCCAGGGCACGACCAGCGCCAGGCCCATCGCCGCATCGCCGCGGAGACCCAGGAGTCGCAACACCCGGTTGGTGAGCCACATCGCCCCGGCGATCGCGATGGCCACCCCAAGGTAATGGCTCAGCGTGGAGGCGTACCACTGGAGCTGCATGGGCATGGGCGTCTCCCAGGGAGATAGGCGATCGGGCGACCCCGCGAGGAGCCGCCCAATCAACCAGCTGGACTACGGCAGGAGCGCCTCCAGCTTCTGGCGGGCCGTCGGCGCGGCCTCGGCCGGGGTGCTCTTGTCATGAAAGACGGGGTCCTGGAAGTCGCTCCAGAAGAGGCCGTCCCACTCCTGGTGGCGTGGAATGACGTTGAAGGCTCGCATCTCCTCGGTTGCCGTGACGATGGCCTCGACCTGACCTTCCTTCTGGGCCTTCCACTGCTCGGGGATGCTGGCCAGGATCGTCTCCGCGGTGGCCAGTTCCGGGCGCGGTGCGACGATCTTCCAGTGGTGGATGCCGTCGGTGAGGGCCGCGAGCGCCTTGGCCGCCAGCTCCGGGTTCTGCGTGGCGCTATTGACCGCCGTCACGGCCACATACGAGAGGTTGGCCCGGTTCTGGGGACCCTTGGGCACCACGGAGGCGCCCACCACGTCGAGACCGTCGAACGTGTCGGCGGCGCCACCCATGAACATGGCCACCTTGCCGCCCTTGAACATCTCGCCGAAGCCTTGCTCGGCGATGACCTCCTCGGTCGGGCAGCACTCCTCGTTCCAGACGAGGCTCTTGTAGAACTCGGCTGCCTCGATCGCTTCAGGTGAGTCGATCGGGGAGGAGGCGAGGTCCTCGGTGATCACCTCGCCGCCGGCCTGCCAGATGAACTGCTGGATCGGTGGCCAGCCGTTGGCCGTGAAGCCGTACTGGTCATCCTTGGTCAGCTCGACGGCCGTCTCGCGGAACTTCGCCCAGTCCCAGGTGTCATCCGGCGGATCGACGCCTGCCTCGTCGAAGATGGTGGGGTTGTAGTAGAGGATGACCGGCTGCGCGATCCAGGGCAGCCCGTAGACGCGGTCTTGATACTTCGCAGGCGCGACCACGTCCGGGAAATAGCCGTCCAGGCTGGCTGCGGCGTTGTCGACGGCGGCCAGATGATCGGTCAGGTCCAGGAGAGCACCACGCGAGGCATAGCCCGCGACGAACTCCTGCGAGAGCCACATGAAGTCGGCTCCCGTACCGCCCGCGATCGTCGTCTGCAGCTTCGTGTAGTACGTGTCGCCAGGCGCAGGCTCGTGGACGATCTCGAAGTCCGTTGCCTCGGCATTGATCTTGTCCAGAACGAGCTCCTGGAGCTCCTTGGCCTCGTCCTCGCCGGCCCATGTCGTCAGCCGGAAGGTGGTCTTCTCCCCGCCGGTGGCGGGCGTCCCTTCTGCGGCGGGCGTCCCTTCTGCGGCCGGCGTGCCTTCTGCGGCCGGCGTGCCCTCTGCGGCGGGAGTGCCCTCTGCGGCGGGAGTGCCCTCTGCGGCGGGAGTCCCTTCAGCGGCCGGAGTCCCTTCAGCGGCCGGAGGCGAGCCCGACCCAGCTCCCGGCGCCTGGGTCCCCCCACTGCCGCCGCACGCGGCGGCGATGAGGACAACCGAAAGAATGGTGGGCAGCGCCCAGCGTGTGCGTTCCATCGCGACCACAGCTCCTCCTCGTGGTGCGGAATCCAACGCAGGTTCGGAGCAGGTGCGCCTCCCAGCGCGGGCATCCCGTCTGGAGATCGTGCGCGTTTCGGGAGCCAAACGCAAGATGAACGTACGTACCTCTCGGCTGGTCCACTACCCTTGCCGCCCGTGACAGAGCTGTTCCACCGTCACCCGGCCAACCCCCTGCTCACCGCTGCAGACATCCCCGTGCACGCGGCTTCTGCCTTCAATCCGGCCGCGACTGACTTCGACGGTGAGATCCTGCTGCTCGTACGGGTGGAGGACGGCCGAGGGATCTCGGCCCTGTGGGTTGCTCGTAGCGGCGATGGCGTCACGGACTGGCGGGTCGATGCGCGGCCGCTTCTCTTCCCCGTTGAGCCGTACGAGGAGTGGGGCTGCGAGGACGGCCGGATCACCTACGTGCCCGAGCTCGGAGAATGGGTCATCGCCTACACCGCGTATTCCTACCTGGGCCCCGCCGTTGCCCTCGCCCGGACGCGCGATTTCCGGTCAGTCGAGCGGCTGGGCATCGTCCTCTCGCCCGACAACAAGGACGCCGCGCTCTTTCCCCATCGCATCGACGGCCAGTGGCTGCTTCTGCACCGGCCGGTCGCCGGCGGAACGGGTCACATGTGGCTGGCGTCGTCGCCGGATCTGCTCCACTGGGGGCGTTCGAACGTGCTCCTGCGAGCGAGAGGGGAGGTCTGGTGGGACGGTGCCCGGATCGGCGGAGGCGCACAGCCGCTGGAGACGCCGGATGGCTGGTTGTTGCTGTACCACGGCGTGAAGCAGATGGTCAGCGGCCCGGTCTACCGGGTCGGGCTGGCGCTGCTGGACCGCGACGACCCCTGGCGGGCGGTAGCCCGGACCGACGGCTGGGTCTTCGCCCCGGAGACACCGTATGAACGAGCCGGCGACGTGCCCAACGTCGTCTTCCCCTGCGGCGCGGTACTGCGGGACGGCGAGGTCTGGATGTATTACGGGGCCGCCGACTCGAGCGTCTGCCTTGCAACCGCGCGCCTGGACGAGTTGATCGCCGCCGTGAAGCGCCCCTCCCCCGTCTGAGGCGGAGTGGGGGCGGCAGCATTTTCCTCGGCAGCGCTGCCGGTTGCTCAGCCGAGTAACTCCAACGCTCCTTCGAGCGCTCGCCGGACAACCCGCCGATTCGCGCTGGCGATGCCCGCGGGCTCGCTGGCCACCATACCGGCTGGGTCCAGGTAG
>JACDFU010000060.1 GCA_013815585.1 Chloroflexota bacterium | reverse complement strand
CCCTTACGCCGATCCTGTCGGCGCGATATCACGCCGAGCACCTTGCGCTGATCCGGGAGGCGGCGCCTGGCGCCCGGCTGGTTAACGTCTCCCTCGAGGGGCTCGCCGATGACGCCGACCTCGAGGAGGTCGAGGTGGTGCTGCGCGGACCGATGCAGGCCGAGGTCTTCGATCGCCTCCTCGTACGCTGCCCGCGGATTCGTTGGGTTCACTCGGCTACGGCCGGCGTGGAGCGCGTCCTGACGCCGGCGGCTCTCGAGCGCGGGCTGACGATCACCAATGCGCGCGGTGTGTTCAGCCGGCCGATCGCCGAGTACGTGATGATGATGATCCTGGCCGTCTCGCGGCGGCTGCCGCAGCTCCTCGAGCTGCAGCGCGAGCGTACCTGGCAGCCGCTCGAGGCCGTCGAAATTCGCGACGTCACCGTGGGGATCGTCGGCTTCGGCTCCATCGGACAGGCCGTGGCCTCCCTCGCAACCGCCTTCGGATGCCGCATCGTCGCTACGCGGCGAGGCGACGGCGAGGGCGCCGAACCAGCCGCCCCCGCTGAGGCGTCACCCATTGAGGCGCGGGTCGACGCCATGCTTCGGCCGGATCAGTTGCCCGAGTTGCTCCGCCAGAGCGACTTCGTGGTCCTGGCCCTGCCGCTGACCTCCGAGACCGAGGAGCTTTTTGACGAGCGGATGCTCAGCCACATGAAGCGCTCCGCCTGGCTGATCAACGTCGCTCGCGGACGCCTGGTCAACGAGCGGGACCTGCTGAGGGCGCTCCGGCAGAACGAGATCGGCGGCGCGGTCCTCGACGCCTTCCGCGAGGAGCCCCTCCCGCCCGACTCGCGCCTGTACGGCGTGCCGAACGTGATCCTGACCCCGCACACCGCCTGGTCGAGTGGCCGCGTGCTCAACCGGAGCATCGAGCTCTTCTGCGACAACCTGCGCCGCTTCGCCCGGGGAGAGCCGCTGCGGAACGTGGTCGATCCGTCCTTGGGTTACTGAGCTGGGTCTTCAGGTCGCCATCGTGGGGCTCACGGCGGCCGGCAAGACGACGGTCTTCAACACCCTCACACGCGGCAACGCGGAGACCGGAGGCTTCGGCGGCCTCACCGTCAACGTCGGCGTGGTCAAGGTGCCCGACGAGCGGCTGACCCGGTTGACCGAGCTCTTCCACCCTCGTCGCGAAGTGGCCGCAGACGTCACCTACGTTGATCTGCCCGCCCCGCCGTCCTCCTCGGATCGACCACCGGGCTCGACCGAGATCCCCGCCGACCAGCTGGCACGGCTGCGCACGGCGGACGCCCTGCTGCATGTCGTGCGAGCGTTCGAGAACCCTGCGGTACCGCACCCCCAGGGCTCGGTGGATCCGTGGCGGGACCTCCAGCGCCTCGACCTCGAGTTCATCGTCGCGGACCTCACCGTCGCCGAGAAGCGGCTCGAGCGCCTCCGGGTGGGTGGGCGCCACGGCACCGCCGCCGAGCGGGAGGCGAACGATCGCGAGCTGGCGGTCCTGGAACGACTCGTTCCGGCGCTCGGCGTCGAGCAGCCGATCCGTGACCTGGAGCTGAGCGAGGACGAGTCGCGAGTCATTCGAGGCTTCCGCTTCCTGACCGAGAAGCCAGTGCTGGTCCTTCTCAACGTGGGCGAGGGCGACCCGGCGACGGCCGATCAGCTCGTGAGCTCAATACGCGAGCGGTATGCGCACCGCATGACCGACGTCGACGCCCTGTCGGCCCGCATCGAGATGGAGATCGGCGAGCTGGACCCGGAAGAGGCGGCAGTCTTCCGGGAGGAGCTCGGGGTCACCGAAGCAGGGCTCGACCGGGTCATCCGCCTCAGCTACCGGCTCCTCGGCTTGATCAGCTTCTTCACCGCCGGGCCCGATGAGACCCGGGCCTGGACGATTCCCGAGGGCTCGACGGCGGTCGACGCGGCCGGCGCCATCCACTCGGATCTCGCGCGGGGCTTCATCCGTGCCGAAGTCATCGCCTACGAGGAGCTGATCGCCCTGGGGTCGCTCGTGGAGGCTCGTCGGGCCGGCCGGCTGCGCTCAGAGGGCAAGACGTACCGCGTCCGCGACGGTGACGTGATCGAGATCCTCTTCAACGTCTAGTTGCGGTCCTCCGGGTCCACTTCAACCAGGAGGCTGCGATACGCTTCCTCGTCATCGCCGCTGGTGCCGGCTCCCTCCTCCAGCTCCGAGACGGTCGTCTCGTCCTCGTTGACCGAGACGTTCACCGAGACCCGGAGACGACTGTCATCGATATGGAGAAAGCCGTGGCGTCGCTCCAGATCGTTCGCCACAGCCTCGACCAGGCTGTCCTCCTCGAACGTGGTCAGGATGCGACCGCGGGATTCAAGGACCAGCTCAAGGAACTCCTCTTCGTTGAACTCGACGTCGTGGGACAAGAGGACGTTCGTGAAGAGGTCGTCGTCGGCCTCGTGCAGCTCGTAGAAATACACCGGCTCTCCGCGTTGGGGCGATGGGCAGCGAGAGTATAGGCGGGGGCATGCCGACTTCCGACTCGGCCACCGGCAGCGAGCCTGATCCCGTCGAGGATCCCGGTCGCCCCGCCAGGCCGGTGCCCGAGCTGGTGATCGTCGGCGCCGCGGCCAGGGACATCGATTCCGCCGATCCTCGCGGCTGGCGCCTGGGGGGCGGTGTGGCCTACAGCAGCCTCCTGGCGGCCGGGCTCGGTGTCCGGATCGGGGTGGTCGTCGGCGTGGACGCGCTGGCCTACGAGGCGGACGAGCTCAGGTGGCTCGAGGAGACAGGAGCGGACGTCCGGCGCGTGCTGCTCGATCGTGGCGGCGTCTTCGAGAACATCCAGTCGGTATCCGGGCGGGTGCAGCGGTCGGGTGGTCCCAGCGATCCCCTGGAGCCCTCTTCGCTTCCGCAGGCGTGGCGATCAGTCTCTGCCTTCCTGCTTGCCCCGGTCGCAGATGAGCTGGACGATCACTGGGCGAACGTTCCGCATCCGTCCGCCTTTGTTGCGCTGGCGTGGCAGGGCCTGCTCCGAGGCTTACCCCCGGATGGCCCGGTGGCGCATCGGGCTCCTCGGCCGAGGCCGCTGTTCGCCAGGGCGGATCTCGGGGGCGTGAGCCGGGAGGATCTCCGGGCGGGCGGAGGTGAGATGGAGGAGCTACTGCCGCGCGCGGGCCAGGAGTTGGTGCTCACCGCCGGCGAGGGTGGTGCGCTGCACATGCGGCGGCTGGAGCGCGGCTTCCGGGTGCGCCGCGTGCCGGCCGTGCCCGCCCGCCGCATCGGTGACCTGGTCGGCGCGGGTGATTCGTTCCTGACCGCCATGGTTGCCGCCCGGGTTCGCTGGCCCAGCGGCGGATCCGGGTCGACGGGGCGCGCCCTGCACCTGGCCTCGGTGGTCGCCAGTCTGACAGTCGAGGGACGGGGGCTGGCGGGCCTGCCCGATTCCCGGGCGGTGGCTGAACGGCTCGATGAGCTCCGCCGCGCCCGGACCAGCGGGCGCCCATCCGGTGAGGCGAACACCGGGGACTGAGCTTCTTCCGAGGCGCCCGCGAAGACGCGGGAGCCGCGATCGCAGGTCCCGCTCCACTTCCAACCGCGGTCGGCCAGTCAGCCGAGCCCGCTCGGCCATCCGGGCCGCCCGACGGGCAGCTTCGAGAGCCCCCGGCAGGTCTCGCTCGACATGTTCGCGATGCTTTGCCAGCTCGATCCAGCTCAGTGCCGCCAGGGATCCCCCGTCCTCTGCAAGCGCCGTCCATGAGGCAGCGGCCTCGGCGCGCCGGCCCATGCGCGCCAGTACCCGCGCGCGGTCCGAGCACAACCGGTCCACCAGCGGGGTCCCGCCCGCTTCGGAGCGGAAAGGCCGCCAGACACTCGACGCCGCTTCCCATGGTCGGCGGGCGGCCGACTCCAGCGCTCCCTCGTAGCACTCCAGCGCCTCCTCGTAGCGGCGGCGCCGGACGAAGGCGCGACCGAGCGCCGCCAGGTCGCCGGGATGCGCGCCTGCGCGGTCACCCCCGGCAGCGAAACGCTCGCTCAGTCGGGCGAGCAACAGGGCCAGGCTGAGCACGTCCTGGCGGTTGTGCCGCGCCACCTCCGACAGCAAGTCTCCTCGGCCGGTCCGCAGATAGGCGAAGTAACGGGCCGGGATCAGTGCGCCCGGCAGGTCGTGCCGGCGGCGTACGCCGGCAACGCCCGCCTCCACGGTCCGCAGGCGCGCGTCTCCCAGCCGGTGGCGCCACAGCTGGCGAGCGATCGGCAGGAGGTCGAGGTGGCCTGCAGTCATGGGTTCGGGGCGCGCGTGAAGCCGGAACCGTGCCACCAGGAGTGGCCAGTCGAAACCACGACCGTTGTACGTGACCAGCCACGCATCCGGAGGAATCGCTGACTCGACTGCCGACAGGAACGCGGGCTCGTCTGCGTGGTCGGGCAGGATCATCTGTCGAAGCCGGTAGGTATCGCCCTCCCACCAGCCGAGGCCGGCCAGGAAGGCGAGTGTCCCGGTGCCGGTCCCCAGGCCGGTGGTCTCGGTGTCGAGGCAGACCAGGGGACAGCTCGGATCGAAGTGATAGGGGAGGCTGGCCAGGCGCTCGGCGGCAAGCGGCAGCGTGAGGCGCGTCTCGAGAACGACGACGGCTCCGGCCTCGCCGCGCTCCACCCAGCCGCCTAGCGAGTCCGCCAGCTGCTGGGCTCTTGCCTGCCGGTGGCGGGCAACGGGCCCGCTCGTGTCGACAGCCGGCCGAAGCCGGCGCAATCGATCGAGGTGGCTCTCCAGAAGGCTGCCCGTTGTGGTCACGGTGGAGACGCTGAGCTGGGGCGCTGCCAGCTCGGCTGTCACGCTACCCGGCAAGAGCCGCTGCGACGGTGGCCGATGAGCGACCAGTCACGAGCTGGCCGAGCAGCTTCAGGCAGCGTCCCTTCGCCTGACCGCCCGTCTCCAGCCGGGGGCCGGTGCAGGCCGGGCAGCCCTGCTCGCAAGGGCAGTCGGCCACGAGGTCGCGAGCGCCGGCCACCAGCTCCTCATGACGCTCGTAGAGGCGCTCGGCCAGCCCAACGCCACCCGGGACGCCGTCGTAGAGGTAGATGAGTGGCCGCTCGGCATGTGGCGAGCGCACCTGCGCCACCAGCCCGAGGTCTCGCGGATCGCTCATGAGGAGCACGCTGGCCACGGTCTGGAGCGCCCGGCCCGAGCCGACGAGCGCGACGTCGAGTTCCTCGCGCGGCCACTCCCGCCAGGCCGGACCCTCGAGGCCGATCCAGTAGGCGGTCGTGTGTAGTTCGATCTCCGGGAGGCGGATGGGTCCCCAGCCCAGGTTCTCGTGCGTCTCGAGGCGCAGCTTCTTGAAGATCGTGGCCAACGTACTGACCATGACCTCGCCATGCGCCCGCTCCACGGCTGGAGCGAGGGACGAAGCGAAGGTTTCGAGAGGCTTGAGCGTGACCGCTAGCTCCGCCTGCGTGTAGTAGTCCACGTCCACCGGGTGGACGTAGGCCTTGCGCTCGTCCCATTCGAGCCGGTCGACGTGGAACTGCCGCGACTCGTGAAGGTAGATGGCTCCCTCGTGGACGAGCGTCGGCGCGGAGAAGAGATCCACCTCGCCGACGACACGGGGCCGGTTGCCACCGGTGTCGATTATCACGACGTTCTCGGGGGCGGCCGTTCGCAGGGAGATCTCCGCGGCGGGGAAGTTTTCGCTCGCCCAGTACCAGCGTCGGTCGTCCGCACGCCGGACGTGCCCCTCCTCAGCGAGGAAGGAGAGCAGGGTATCGGCGACTTCGGCGCCGAACCGATCTGTCTCGGCGAACGGCAGCTCGAAGGTCGCGGCGCGCAGGTGGGCCAGGAGGACGTGCAGGTTCTCCGGGTCGAGTCGGGCCTCCTCCGGTGTGGAGTCGAACAGGTATTCCGGGTGGGCCGCGATGAACTGGTCGACTGCGCCGCTCGTGGCCACCAGGATGGCCACGCTCACCTCCCGTCGTCGCCCGGCACGTCCGATCTGCTGCCAGGTGCCGGCGATGGACCCGGGATAGCCGCACAGGATTGCAGCATCGAGCCGTCCGATATCGATCCCCAGCTCGAGCGCATTCGTGCTGACCACCCCCAGGATCTCGCCTCGGCGCAGGCCCGCTTCGATGGCGCGGCGCTCGGTGGGCAGGTAGCCACCGCGGTACCCCCGCACCCGTGAGACGGGGCCGCGGCCCTCGCGAAGCGCCTCCCGGAGGCCCGTCAGCAGCAGCTCGACGCTGGTCCGCGATCGCGCAAAGACGATCGTCTGCCGCTCAGCCCGCAGGAAACGGAGGGCGGCCCGGCGAACCAGCGAGAACGTCCCGGCGCGGACCCCCAACCGCGCGTCGACCAGCGGGGGATTGACCACCAGCAGATGCTTCTCGCCGGAGGGCGCACCGTTCCGGTCCACCAGCCGGGCCGGCCGCCCGGTGAGTGTCTCGGCCAGCTGCTGTGGGTTGGCGATCGTGGCCGAACAGGTCACGATCCTCGGCGAGCTGCCGTAATGCGCGCAGAGGCGGAGGAGCCGGCGCAGGACGTTGGCGACGTGACTGCCGAAGACGCCCCGATAACCGTGTGCCTCATCCACCACGATGAAGCGGAGCTGCTCGAAGAGCTGGAACCACTTGGTGTGGTGCGGCAGGATCGCGGTGTGGAGCATGTCCGGGTTGGTGACCACGATCTGGCCGGCGGCTCGGATGCTCGAGCGGACGGGAGCGGGGGTGTCCCCGTCATAGACGGAGGCAGCCAGCTCGACCTCTGCCGCGGTCGCCAGATCCCGTAGCTCCGCGACCTGGTCCTGGCTGAGCGCCTTGGTGGGGAACAGGTAGAGAGCCCGGGCGGAGGGATCCTCGACCACCGCCTGCAGAACGGGCAGGTTGTAGCAGAGTGACTTGCCTGACGCAGTGGGGGTGACGATCACCACGTCCTGCCCACTCCGGAGCGCCTCGATCGCATCGAGCTGGTGCGTGTACAGCCCGTCGTAGCCACGAACACGAAGGCCGGCAGCCAATCCAGGGTCCAGCCAGGAGGGGAATGGCTCGGTCCGCGGGGGACGAGCTGGGATGACCTTGTGCGCAACCACGGCGGGGCCGAAGTCAGGATCATCCAGCAGGCCATCGAGCACCGATTCGACCGCGCTCGGCGCGTAGAGCCGCATGAAGCCTCCTGATGTTCCGAAATTAGATCATGTGTTCGCTTTGGCCGCATGGTAGCAGGGGTTGCAGGGGACGTGGCGGACACGCCGCCTCTCCGCGAGTCGATTTGACACGCCTTCATTCGGTAGCTACCGTCCGGCCAATGGCTCTCCTCCTCGCAAACCGCGCGGGTATCCTGTTCCAGACGGACGCGCCGCCCGAGCCCGAGCCGGAGCCCGGGCTGGAGGGCTCTTCGGGCGGCCGGGCTGACGGTGGCCCGCCCGAGAGCCTGTCGATCGCGGGCCTTGGTCGGCGGCACCTGGCGTTTCTGGCCGGCGCGCTCGTGGTCGTCTGGATCCTGCTGGTGTTCAGCCGCGCCGTCTCACAATCGGCCGCCATCACTGACGAAGCGACCGCGCTTCGGGTGGCGAACGCTCAGCTCGAGGAGCGCCTGGCCGCCGGTCGCGAGGAATTGGCACTGATCCGGGCCGAGTCGTTCATCCGCATGGATTCGCGCGCCTATGCCATGGGCGAGCCCGGCGAGAGAGTCTTTTCCCTGAGCGCGGGCGCGCCACCGCCACCGCAGATCGTCCCGCTTGGCGCCGCTCAGTCGACGCCGCCCGCTGCAAGCCCCCTTGACGGGTGGCTCGATCTTCTCTTCGGTCCCTGACCCCGGGCGCCCTGGCTAGGCGGCCCTAAGCATCGGAGGCATCGGCCGGCCCTCGCGCCGCGCGGCCAGGTCGTAGAAGAGGACCGTGAGGGCGATCGGCAGGATGGGGCCGAAGATGATTCCGCCCAGTCCGCTGAAGAGCGTCTGGGCTACCGCACCCGCCACGAGATCGGCGTTGATCAGGCCGAACAGCGCCCTGCCCAGCTCGGCGACGGCGGTCACCAACACAGTCTGTGCGATGCCGACGAGCAGAACGATGCCCAGGACCCTCCACGAATCGCCGGCCACCAGGCGCCAGCTGTGGCCAAGGGCGGACGCGGCGCGCCGGTCCTCGAGCATGACACTCGGGGTGGCGACGGCCCAGCGAATCGAGATGAAGATCACGGCGGCCACAAGGCCGACGATCCAGATCAGCAGGAGGAGCGCCGCCAGACCGCCCTCACCCGTGGCCATCGTCTCACCCGCCGCGGCTCCAAGGACGAGAGCGATTGTGCACCAGGCAGCGACGATGACGACCATGGCCACGAGGGGCAGCATGACGATGCCGGCAAGGGAGAGAACTTTGCGGAGGGTCTCTCGATACGTGGAGCGGACCGTGACTGGCAGCCCTTCCAGGAGCCGCGAGACGGCGTACGCCAGGGCGCCAGCCGCAAGCGTGGTCGCAATCGCTCCGACTAGTGCGAGCAGTGCCAGGAGCAGCAGGCTGGAGCCCAGCAGCTCCATTTGCTGGCTGGTGACCTCCGCCCACCAAGGGCCGCCTGTGGTCTGGGGCGCTGGGGACAGTGAGGCGGTGAGCCCCGGGGGACCTGGGCTCTCGAGGTCGAGATTGAGCTCCTCCGAGAGTCGAAGGAACCTGTCCATGAGTGGCGCAGTGATCATGCTCGCGACAATCGCGTACGGGATCTGCACGACCGCGGCAATGGTCAGGAGCAGCCGGGCGTGGCGGCGATAGAGCTCCACCAGTACCTGGAGCTGGTCGCCCAGTTTCAGCCCACGGTGGACGGAGGCGGGCTCCGGCGCTGACGGCTGAACCCAGTGACGCACCCGCCGGAGTCTAGCGGTCAGTTGCCCTCCTCCCTGCAATGGGGCTGCAAGCACGATCGCGGGCATGCAACCCCGCGGTCTCGGGGATGCCCCTACGGTTGTTCCGTGCGGCGCCCAGCGTGTGGGGCCGTCTCCCAGTACAACTCAGGAGGGACATCCCCCAATGACAAGCGAAAGTGGACGAGAAGTCGTCGATGTCATTCCCGCCGTCGATCTGTACGCCAGCGACGGTGACCGGATCGGCCATGTCGACGAGCTGAACCCCGACTTCGTCATCGTCTCGGGCAGCGACTACTTCGGCGACGGAACCTATATCCCTCGCTCAGCGGTAAGCCGGTCGGACGAGAACGGCGTGTACCTGAACGTCGCGCGCGATCAGCTCGAGAGCCAGGGTTGGGGCACGGATCCCTCCGCCTACGGCGACTCGGACTCGACTGATTCAACGCTCCTGGAGCAGCGCGAGCAGAGCGGCCGCGCCGACGCGTGGACGGAGACCGGGACCCAGGACGACCAGCGCATCGAGCGGGTCGAAGAGGACCTCCGCGCCACCAAGTCGGCCCGGCAGGCAGGCGAGGTTCGCGTGACGAAGGACGTGGTCGAGGAAGAGAAGCGAATGAGCGTCCCGGTCAGCAAGGAGCAGGTCGAGATCCGGAGTCGCTCCGTCGACCGCCCGGCCAGCGGCAGCGACTTCCAGGGCGGCACGATCAGCGTCCCGCTCAAGGAGGAGACGGTCGACATTCAGAAGGAAGCCCGGGTGGTCGAGGAGATCGAGCTCGACAAGCAGGTCGTGCAGGAGACCGTCGAGGTCGGTGACACGGTCCGCAAGGAGCGCGTCAACATCGAGCAGACCGGCGACGTCGAGGTTGAGCGCCGCAACGGCTGACGACCTCGCTGCGGCATGCCGCCGAGCGGCCCCGCACAGCGCTTCGATGCCCATGACGCCCGGCTCCGCAGGGAGCCGGGCGTCAATCTCTGTTCTGGTCGCAGATAGCACATCCGGTGCATCCCGGCACACCGGTCGGGCCATAGCCAGGTGCCCGGTCCCCGCCGCAGGCTCGTCCTGTGACGGAAGCCACAGCCCGACCCGCCGGATCCCTGGGAGCGCGAGTCGTCAACGACCGCTCTGCGCTCACCCTCCTCGCCGGGGGGATCTGGGTCATTCACGCCCTCGTCATGGGCTATGTGCTGGTCGTGCTCCTGAGCCTCGGACTCGATTTCGGACCGGTCAGCTTCGTCGTCGTCGGCTCGGCCGTCAGCGTCGGGTTGGCTGGCGGGTTGCTGCTACGGCCACGGAGACTCGTGCTCGACTTCTCCACGGTCTGGGGACTGCTCGTTGCGCTGGCGAGCGCCACCCAGTTTGTGACGACCGGCGACGACGTCAGCCTGTGGCTGGGTGTGGCGACACTGCTCGCCGCCGTCGTTTCGTGGATCGAGCGGCGAAGGCTGGTTCACCCCTAGGCTTCTGGCTCGAGCGCCAGCGCCGCAGAGTTGATGCAGTAGCGCTGGCCGGTAGGGTGCGGGCCGTCGTCGAACACGTGGCCCAGGTGGCCGCCGCACGTCCCGCAGCGCACTTCAGTCCGGTTCATGAAGAAGGACCGATCGGTCTCCGTTTCAACAGCTGACGTTCCCGCGGGGGCGTAGAAGCTCGGCCAGCCGGTGCCGGAATCGAACTTGGTTTCCGAGCGGAAGAGCTCGCTTCCACAGCCGGCACAGCGGTAGACGCCCGGGGTGTGCTCATCCCAGTAGGCGCCCGTGAAGGCTCGCTCCGTGCCTTTCTGGCGAAGGATCTGGTACTGCTCGGGGTTGAGGGCCGCGCGCCATTCGGCGTCTGATCGGGTGGTTTTTGTCTCAGTCATTGGCTCACTGTACTGCCCGCTCGTGACTGTCGGATGACCCGCGACCCGAGCAATGAGGTTGAGCATGGGCCTCCTTGGAGCACGGGCGCTACCGTTGTCCTGGTGAGTGGCACGCCAGAGCAGGCGATCCAGGTTCGTGAGCTCCGCAAGACGTACGTCGTTCCCGAGCGGGAAGGTGGTCTCGCAGCGGCTGCGCGCAGCCTCGTCAGGCGGCGAACGCGGGAGGTCCCTGCGGTCGCGGGCATCAGCTTCGACGTTGCGCCGGGCGAGATCGTCGGGTTCCTGGGACCGAACGGAGCGGGCAAGACGACAACCCTGAAGGTCCTGTCAGGGCTTCTTCACCCCACCAGTGGGGAGGTCACTGCCCTGGGACACGTGCCCTGGCAACGGGAGACGGCATTCCTTCGGCGGATGACTCTGATCATGGGCCAGCGCAACCAGCTTGCCTGGGACATCCCCGTGGTCGACTCGTTCGACCTGAACCGGGCGATCTACCAGATCCCGGCAGCCGAGTACCGCGAGCGGGTCAAGGAGCTCGTCGAGCTCCTTGAACTGGAGGAGCTGCTGCGCAAGCCCGTTCGCAACCTGTCCCTCGGGGAGCGCATGAAGTGCGAGGTCGCTGGCTCCCTGCTGCACCGTCCGGACGTGCTCTTCCTTGACGAGCCGACGATCGGCCTCGACGTCACGATGCAGCGCCGGATCCGCAACTTCATCGCCCACTATACCGAGCGCACCGGCGCGACCACGCTTCTGACCAGTCACTACATGGCCGACGTGGAGGCACTGTGCCGGCGTGTCCTGGTCATCCACCATGGTCAGCTGCTCTACGATGGCGATCTTGCCGGCCTCGTCACGCGTTTCTCGCCGCACAAGACGATCGTCATCGACCTCGAGCCGTCGGGGCCGGCCGTTGACGGGCGGATCGAGGCCCTGGTCGGGTCTCCGGACTGGCTGGTGAGCCATGCCGAGGATCGGCTGACGCTGCGGGTACCCAGGTCGGAGACGGCAGCGGTCACGACCCGCCTTCTGGCGAACCTCCAGGTCGCAGACGTGATCGTCGAGGAACCGCCGATCGACGAGGTCATCGATCTCGTCTTCGCCGCCGGCCCGGCCGACGCCCAGGCGAAGGACGCTCGGTGAGGGGTCTGCCGCTGCGTCAGTTGGTCGACGTCTACCGGGCGAAGTTCCGGGCCGAGATCGCCCTTCAGTTCGCCTACCGCTGGGCGCTCGCCATCTGGCTGCTTGGGCTGCTCCTGCAGCCGATCGTCTACCTGGTCGTCTGGACGACCGTCGCCCGCTCCCAGGGCGGCACCGTCGGGGGTTTCTCGGCGAGAGACTTCGCGGCCTACTTCACAATCTTCATGGTCGTCAATCAGCTCACCTTCACGTGGCATTACTGGGAGTTCGAATGGCGGGTGCGGCAGGGCTTCTTCTCGCCTCTGCTGTTGCGACCGATCCACCCGCTTCACAACGACCTCGCCGAGAACGTCACCTTCAAGCTGCTCACCTTCACGGTGGTGGCTCCGGTCGCGGTACTCCTGCTGGTCACGTTCAACGCTTCGCTCAACCCGAGCCCGTGGCAGGTTCTGGCGTTCCTGCCCGCGCTGGTATTCGCCTTCGCGCTCCGCTTTCTCCTCGAATGGACGCTCGCGCTCGCCGCCTTCTGGCTCACCCGGGTGACCGCGATCAACCAGGCCTACTACCTCGCGGTCGTCTTCCTCTCCGGACAGATGGCGCCACTCGAGCTTCTCCCCGAGGCGGTGCAGGTGATTGCGGCGGTGCTGCCGTTCCGCTGGATGGTGGCGTTCCCGGTCGAGACGGTGCTTGGTCGGCTGTCCCCGATGGAGGTAGCGGTTGGCCTTGCCGCACAGTTGATCTGGATCGGGCTGGCGCTCGGCCTGCTGCGCTTCGGCTGGCGAGCCGGGGTCCGGCGCTACTCGGCGGTGGGCGCGTAGCGTGAGCCGTTCCGCATGAGGAGCCTCGGGTTGCTCTGGCTCTCCTTCCGCCTGGGGGCCCTCAACGCGATCCAGTACCGCGCCGACTTCATGGTTCAGCTGTTCCAGTCGCTGATCGGGCTGGGCATTGCGCTGGGCGGCATCGCGGTCGTGTTCAGCCAGACAGACCAGCTGGGTGGCTGGCGGCAGGAGGAGCTGATCGCCCTGATCGGCGTCTTCATGCTCGTCGGTGGGCTCATCGCGGTAGTGATCCGCCCGAGCATGGAGCAACTTATGGAGGGCGTGCGCCTGGGCACACTCGACTTCACCCTGACGAAGCCGGCCGATGCCCAGGTGCTCGTGAGCGTGAAGCGGGTCGAGATCTGGCGACTCGTCGAGGTCGTGCTCGGCGCTGCCCTCATCGTCCTTGCGATGGTGCAGCTCGGCGAACGGGTCAGCCTCGAGCGGGTCGCCGCGTTTGCCGTGACCATGCTGGCCGGGGTGGCCATCGTTTACAGCTTCCTACTGATCCTGTCGACGCTGGCCTTCTGGCTGGTCAGGCTCGAGAACATCCTGGTGATCTTTCACAGCATGTACGAGGCCGGCCGCTGGCCGGTCGGCATCTATCCGCCCTGGCTGCGCGCCACCCTGACGTTCGTCGTCCCCGTGGCCTTCGCGATCACGGTCCCGGTCGAGGCGCTGGTGGGCCGCCTTGAGCCGGCCACGCTGGTTGGCTCTCTGCTCTTGGCGGTCGCGTTTCTCATCGCCTCGCGCTGGTTCTGGAGGCTCGGCCTCCGGCATTACACGGGCGCGTCGGCCTGACGGACCCAGGCGGCGCGAGCCTAGTAGCGGCGGCCCCGCTGCTGATCCAGGTCGAAGGATGCCGTGTCGGCGATCGTCATGACCGCCATGGTGCCTGCCTGCACCGGGTCCGAGACGACAAGGTCAACGTGATCCGGCACCGATCCGGCCATGTTCAGCGCGATGACCGGGATCCCCAGCACCCGGAGCTCGTCTGCGGCCACCGAGATGTCGCCGCCCATCAGCGAGCCCGCGAGGACCAGTAGTTGTGCCCTGGGCAGGTCACCGACTGCGCGCACGGCGGCTGCGATCGCTTCCTCGCCGACCAGGGGGATCGTGTCGACGCTGATCCGCTCGCCGCGGAGGTTATGACGATCGGCTTCGGTGATCGCCCCAAGAGCCACCTGCGCCACCTGGGCTCCGCCGCCGATGACGATGATCCGCTTGCCGAAGACCGTGGCGAGTGCTCGGGTGGTCCTGGTAGCGCGGACCTGCGGAACCTCTGCCAGGGCCGCTAGCAGCTCCTGCTCGCTGGCCGCTTCGACCTCCAGCTCGATCTCCGCCAGGGGCGGGGGCCCTGGAAGCTGCCGAACGGTGGCCAGCGTCCGGACGACCCCGCCGACGCGGCAGACGGCCTCGATGATGCCCGCCGTCGCCTCGGGTGATTCCTCGTGGTCGATGCGGAGGGCCGTCGTCGGGGCTGCCGGTCGGCGCTTCTCCATTCGAATCAGCGCGCGGGCTGAGGTGCGTATTCCTCGGGGTGTTCGCCTCTGTCCTTCTCGACCGTCTTGATGATGGTTTCGACGGTCTCGTCGATCGAGCGGTTGTTGGCCTCGGCCGCCCGTTTCACGCTCTCGTAGGTGATGTTCAATTCGGGCTGACCCATGTCGTCATGAGCTCGCATGCATCCGCAGTTCAAGCACATCGGTCGTACTCCTCCTGGCTTGCTCTGTGCGTGGAGCCAGGCTGCCCGGGACAGCCTGTCATCCGTCGAGGATCTCGACGTAGCGAGCTCGAAGGTAGCTGGTCTCCTTCTCGAGCGCCTTCTCGTCCGAGGCGCTCAGCTGCACGCCCTCGACCGGCGTCTCCATCATGGTGCCGATGATCCGCAGTCGCTGACCCGCACGCACCGTGACGGCCGTTTCGCCCTGGATGCTCTCGTCGAGGACCACGAACGTCTGCTCTGCCTCGGACGGCCCCACCCAGAACGTCACGTCGCCGGTCACACTCAGGACCTCGACGGCGTCCAGCTCAGATGGTGGGCCGGACGGCCTGGCGGGATCGCTCGCCTGAGCGGACACCGAGACACTCGGTTCCGCGTCCCCCGAGCCCTGGCTGTCGGCGGCGGCCGAGGGCCGCATGACGAGCCAGACCAGCCCCAGCACGGCGATGGCGACCACGGCCGCCGCGGCCGCGCTG
>JACDFU010000059.1 GCA_013815585.1 Chloroflexota bacterium | reverse complement strand
GCCAGAGCCCAAGTTTCCGATTATGACAGGCAGCACAGGCAGGAGCTTGCCGGCGTCGAGCGTCCTCCCACTGGCCTGGGCGCGGGCCAGCCAGTCGCGCTCGCGGCGGACATAGCTGATCTCAGTGTCGCGATCGATCGCGCTGATGGCCATGAGATCGATCATCGGCTCCGCCCGCTGCTCGTGGGAAAGCTCGAAGTCCGGACCGCAGCGGAGCGCGTCGTAGGGGCAGGCGTCGACGCAGATGCCGCACAGGATGCAGCGACTCTCGTCGACGTCGTACTTCTCGAGCACGCGCGGCTTGGGCATGAGCGCGCCGGTCGGACAGGTCTCCGCGCAGCGGCCGCAGGAGACACATGGCGTGGTGTTGAGGCTCATGTCCAGCGGGGTCGTGACGAGCGTGTCGAAGCCGGTGCGCATGAAGTCGTAGCAGGCGGCTCCGACGATCTCCTTGCACACGTTCGCGCAGCGGCCGCAGTCGATGCAGCGGGAGGGCTCGCGGAGGATGAAGGCGTGGCTGTCGTCGCGGATGTAGTCGTGATTGATGCCGGTGAAGCGGTTCTCCGTGACGCTCCGGAAGCTCAGGGCACCGCTCGCCTGCGGCTCCAGGGTCTTGAGCGTCGTGCCGTACTCGATCCCCTGGCGGCGCAGGTCGCAGAAGCCGATGGCCTCGCAGGTGCACTGCAGGCACCGCTTGGACTCGGCCATCGCCTCCTGCTGCGTGTAGGGGATCTCGTACTCCACGTAGCTCTCGGCACGGACCTCGGCCTCCATGGCGCGAAGCCGGAGGCGCGGCTCCTTGACTTCCGCCGTGAAGGGCACGATCGAGAGGAACTCCGGCTGCGGCTCGGCGAGGGTCTGCCGGGTGCGGATGGCGTCGAGGTCGTTGCCCTTCAGGTAGGCGTCCACCGCATAGGCGGCGCGCCGACCCTCCGCGTTGGCCTGGACCACGGTCGCCGAACCCATGCGCACGTCGCCGGTGCCGAAGACGCCGGGACGGCCGGTCGAGAAGGTCACCGCGTCGGCCTTGAGGCGACGCTGCTTGGTCTGCCCGATCCCGTCGGCGCCGCGCTCCGTCCAGGAGAGCTCGGGGCCCTGGCCGATCGCCTTGAGCACGCGGTCGCATTCGATCACGAACTCGGTCCCGGGCATCGGCTCGGGGCGCCGCCGGCCGGATGCGTCTGGCTCGCCCAGCTTCATGCGCTGGAACTCGACGCCGCTCACCTTGCCCGCGTCATCGGCCAGCACCCGCGTCGGCGCCGCCTGGAAGATGGCGATGGCGCCTTCCTCGATCGCCTCGTGGACCTCGTTGGCCGCTGGCATGTCCTTCATGTCGCGCCGGTAGACGAGGGTCACCTCGGCAGCGCCCTGGCGGACGGAGGTGCGCGTGCAGTCCATCGACGTGAAGCCCCCGCCGATCACCACGACACGCGAGCCCTGGTGACCGGGATATGGCAGGCCGAGGGTGGCGATCTTGAGGTAGTCGAGTCCGTCGAGGACCCCATCCGCCTCCTCGTTGGGGATGCCCAGCTCGTTGGTGTCGTAGCAACCGATCGCGATGCAGACCGCGTCGTAGCCCTGGTTCTGGAGGTCGTCGATGGTGAAATCGCGCCCAAGCTCCATGTTCGGGGCGAACGTCGCGCCGAGATCCCAGACCGCCTGGTACTCGCCCTCGAGCACCTCTACCTTGGGCAGGCGGTACTGCGGGATGCCGTAGCGCAGCATCCCGCCAGCGGCCGGATCGCGCTCGAACACGGTCACCTCGTGACCCGCGATGAGCAGGTAGTAGGCCGCCGACATCCCGGCCGGCCCCGAGCCGATCACCGCCACGCGCTTTCCGCTCGAGGGCTGGATCTCGAAGGGCACCGGTGCCTTGACGCCCTCGGCCTGGGCCTTCAGGACCTGGTCGCCGGCGTAGCGGTGGCTGTCGCGAATCGCGATCGCCTCCTCGACCTCGTCGCGCCGGCAGTGCTCCTCGCACGGTGCCGGGCAGACGCGCCCGAGGACGCTGGGGAAGGGAATCGTCCGCTTGAAGATCCGGGCCGACTCCGCCCAGTTGCCCTCCGTGTTGGCCTTGAGGAAGCCCGGGATGTCGATGTGGCTGGGGCACTTGTTCTGGCAGGGCGGCAGGCAATAGGCATTGTGGTCGCTGAAGATCAGCTCCAGGTTCGTCTTGCGCACCTGTCGAATGCGCGGGGTCTGCGTCCGGACCACCATCCGGGGCTCGGCTGCCCGTGAGCAGCTGATCGGCGGGTGATCCTCGCCCTCCACCTCCACGACGCACATCCGACAGGCGCCGAAGCCGGGCAGCTTCGGCTCATAGCAGAGCGTGGGGATCTCGATACCGTTATCGCGGCAGACCTCCAGGATCGTCTGGCCTTCCCGACCAGTGACCTGGCGGCCGTCGACCTCGATCGTGAAGGCGGGCGCGGACAAGGGCCGCTGCGGCGCCTGCGTGTCGAGCAGGCGCTCCGCGAGCGTGTCCGATGCGGCCGCCCGCGTCTGGGGCAGAAGGTCAGTCATGGGTCGCGCGGTCACCGGTGGAGGGGCGCAGCTCCGTCAATGGGTCGCTCCCGCGGCGATGCGGATCGGGTGACAGACGCCGGCGGGACACGTGCTCCTGAGGATGTGATCCTCGAACTCGCCCGCGAAGTATCGCATTCCGGTGAGCAGGGGATTGGGGGCGGTGTACTCCAGGCCGCACAGTGCTCCGTCGCGGACATCGCTGGCAAGGTCCTGCATCAACTGGGGATCGCTGGGCCTGCTGCGGCCGGACATGAATCGCTCGCCGATCTCCGTCAGGCGGCGCGTGCCAATCCGGCACGGGATGGTCTTGCCACAGGCCTCGTCCGCCACGTAACGCTGCATCAGGGTGGCGAGCTCGACGATGCAGGCACGCTCGTCGGCTACGAGCAGGGAGCCGGAGCCAAGGATGCCTCCGGCGTCGGTGATCGGCTTGTAGTCCAGCCCAACGTCCAGGCGGTCGGCGGGCAGAAAGCCGCCGGACGGCCCGCCGAGGAGCACGGCCTTGAGCTGACCGGATCCGGTCCCGTCGCCGATGCGCTCCACGATCTCGCCGATCGCGACCCCCATCGGCGCCTCCACGACGCCCGCCCGCTTCGCCGCGCCGCTGATCTGCACCAGGGTCGTGCCCGGGCTGTCCGGCCCCGCGCGCCCCACCTGCAGGTAGGCGGGGGCACCGTTGGCAACGATCCAGGGGACCGCTGCCAGGGTCTCCACGTTGTTCACGACGGTCGGCTCATCCCACAGCCCTCTCGTGGCGGGATATGGCGGCCGCTGGTCGGGCATCCCGCGCCGGTTCTCGATCGCACGGAGGAGCACGGTTTCCTCGCCCAGCATGAACGAGCCCTGGAGCGGCCGAACCTCGATCTGCAGGTCGAAGCCGGCGCCCATGATGTTCCGACCGATGTAGCCAGCACCCTCGACGGCGGCGATGACCGCGGCCAGCCGCCGAAGGACGACCGCATAGTCGGCCTTGACCGCCAGGACCCCCCGGCTGGCGCCCACGGCAAAACAGGCCAGCGCCAGACCCTCCAGCACGGCGTGCGGATCCTGCTCCATCAGCGTCCTGTCCAGGAGCGCACCCGGGTCTGCCTCGTACCCGTTGGCCACGACGTAGCGCTGCTCGCGAGCGGGCGCATCTCGGCAGGCGCGCCACTTCTGGCCGGTGGGGAATCCGGCACCGCCCCTCCCGCGGAGGCCCGACCGCGTGACCGTGGCCAGGATACCTTCAGGATCGAGGGTGGAGACCGCGTTCTTCCAGGCTTCCCAAGCGCCCTCGCGCTCGGCGGCAGCCAGGCCGGCGTCGGGGTCATAGCGGCCGGCGCGGGCCAGCACGACACGAGGCCAGCTCTTGGGTGCTCGCAGCACCTCCACGCTCATGCGATCCGCACGTTCAGGCGCGACCGGTGGGAACGCCGCTGGCGCGGAGCGATTCGGCGAGAGTGGCCGCGCCCTCGGCGGTGAGGTCCGTTCGAAGCTGGCCGTCGACGACGACGACCGGGCCGTGGGGGTGCTCGCCGTGGCAGTCGGTCGACGTCAGCCGGACCGTGCCATCGAGGCTGGTGCCACCGATGCTCGTTCCCAGCGCAGCCTCGAGGGCGTCGAGGATCCGGCCTCCGCCCCGCAGCGAGCAGACGGGGCAGCGGCAGACCCCGATTTCGTGTCCCGACGGGGGCGGCTCGAGCTTCAGGTGTTCGTAGAAGCTGGCAACACCGTAGATCTCGCTGTACCAGGCGCCGGTCATCGAGGCGATGTGCCTGATCGCCGCGACCGGCAGGAAGCCGTATAGCGCCTGTGCCCGCTCCAGGATCCGGACAATCCGGCGGGAGTCGTACTCCTCCTCGTCCAGGATCTGGTCGAGCGGCTCGAGATCGACAGGTGCGAACGGGACGAACGCGGCGTCCGGCACGACGCGGCCGGAGCGGCGGAGCGCGGAGTCCTCGCGACGCTCGGCGTACTGCTCGGCCGGCCCCCAGTGGACGTGGTAGCGGTTCTTCGTGTCCACGCCGCCCATGTCGATGCACTCGATCGGGCAGGCCTGCGCGCACTGGAAGCAGGTCTCGCACTTCAGCGCGCCATGCTCGTCGTAGAGCAGGAGCAGCCGGCCCCGGTGACGCGGCGAGATGTCCTGCACGACCTCGGGGTACTGGACGGTGACCTTGGGCGTGAAGAAGCGCCGCAGCGTGAAGAGCATCCCTCGGGCGATGCTGTAGCCGGGGATGTAGCGGGAGAGGCTCATCGGCTGACTCGTCTCACCGGATCGCGTCCACCGTGATGACCGCCAGGGCCGTGACGAACAGGTTGAGCAGGGCGGCCGGCAGCAGCCACTTCCAGGCGAAACCCATCAGCTGGTCGATCCGCACCCGGGGCAGCGTACCGCGCATCCAGACGAACACGAACACGAACACGTAGGTCTTGGCGATGAACCAGAACAACCCGACGACGGCCTCGAAGCTGATGGCGAGATAGAGCCCGACCGCGCCCATGATCAGCAGGTTGAAGAGCAGGAACCCGATCACGAGCGACTTGAGTACCGACCAGTCGCTGCGCAGCATCCAGAAGGGCAGCGCGAGAAGGAGCGTACCCACCACCGGACCAAGGGCGATGAGGAAGAGCAGGCCCACGCCCAGCCGGCCGAAGTCGAGGCCGGTGTTGACGCTGAGCCCCGCCCAGTTGAGCAGCGGGTTGAGGTCCAGGGGGGCATTCCAGCCACCGAAGAAGAGCACGGTGATCAGGCCCGAGAGAATGAAGACGGCCACGTATTCGGCGAAGAAGAAGAAGCCGAACCGCATGCCGCTGTACTCCGTGGCGAAGCCGGCCACGATCTCGCTGTCCGCCTCGGTCAGGTCGAACGGCGCGCGGTTCCCCTCCGCTACCGCGGCGATGAAGAAGATCAGGAATCCGAGCGGCTGCTGGAAAACGAACCAGTCAAGGAAGCTGCCGGCCTGGAGCAGGACGATCTGGTTGAGCGACATCGTCCCCGCGAGCATGATCACGCCGACCACGCCGAGCGTCAGTGGCAGCTCATAGGAGATGACCTGGGCGGCGGCCCGCAGGCCCCCGATCAGGCTGTACTTGTTGAAGCTCGACCAGCCCGCCATCAGCAGGCCGACCACGTTGAGCCCCCCGATCCCGAAGAAATACAGCAGGCCGATGTTCATGTCGACCCCGACGAGACCCGGTGCGAAGGGCAGGACGAGCAGCGTCATCACCGCCGAGAGATAGACAACCACCGGTGCCAGGGTGAAGACCGGCACGTCCACGCCGGTCGGCGTGAAGTCCTCCTTCGCCAGGACCTTGAAGCCGTGAATCGTAGACTGCAGCGTGCCCCAGGGACCGATGCGGTTAGGCCCGAGCCGCATGTTGATGAAGGCGATGAACTTCATCTCCATGTAGATGATCACGAAGGCCGTCGGCACGGTCATGAGCAGGATCGCGGAGGCGGCGACGATGAAGCGGACGATGGGCAGGTTGGCCCCGACCAGGGAGCCTCCGAAGAGCACCAGGGCAGGGATGACCCCGGTGGCCACCCCGAGAAGGAGCAGCAGGGTCAGCGCGATGACCAGCCCGACCAGTGGAAGGATGATCTTGCCCGCGAGGGTCAGATGACCCCACGGCCGCGTCAGCGCGCTCATCGAGGGCTCGCGCTCACTTGTCGATGCCGCCCATGATCGGGTCGAGGCTAGCCATGATCGCCATGGTGTCGGCAATGAGGTTGCCCGGCGTAAGGACGCCGACCGCCTGCAGGTTGAAATACGAGGGATCGCGAATGCGCAGCCGGAACGGCTGATCACTGCCGTCGCTGATGGCAAAGCAGCCGTACTGGCCGCGCGGACTCTCGATCGCGATCCAGGCGCGTCCGGGGCGGGGCCGGATCAGGCGGGGAATCTGGGCCATGACCGGGCCGTCGGGCATCTGATGAAGCACCTGGTCGATGATGTGAATGCTCTCTCGCGCCTCATCGAGGTGCAGCTGGTAGCGCGCGTACGAGTCGCCTTCCTCGCGGGTCGGGATGCGGAACTCGAGCTCTGGGTAGACGCTGTAGGGGTGGGCGCGCCGTACGTCGTAGGGGATGCCGGTGGCCCGGAGCGGCGGTCCCGTCATGCATAGCCGAAGCGCCGTCTCGCGGTCGAGCGTGCCCAGGCCCTTCGTTCGCCGGACGAAGATCTCGTTCTCGTTGAGCAGCTTCTGGTTGTTGTCCAGCTGCTCGGCGGCGTGGCTCATCCAGTCGCCCAGGCGGCTCATGAACTCGTGGTTGAGGTCACCGTTCACGCCGCCGATGCGCAGATAGTTGAAGAGCAGTCGCTGGCCGGTCAAGGCGGCCAGCATTTCCACGATCTCATCGCGCTCGATGAAGCTGTAGAGGATCGGCGTCAGGCCTCCCAGGTCCAGAGCCAGCCAGCCCACGAAGAGCGCGTGGCTGGCGATCCGGTTGAGCTCCCAGGCAAGGACGCGGATGTACTCGGCTCGCCGGGGCACCTCCAGATCGAGCAGCTTCTCGCAGGCGAGCACCGGCATCGCCTCGCTGAACATCGAGGCCACGTACTCGAGCGGGTCGCAGTTGCTGATGGCGTGATGCCAGTCGCCGTTCTCGCAGATCTTCTCCACCCCACGGTGCAGGTAGCCCAGCACGGGATCGAGGTCCACCACCCGCTCGCCGTCGATCTTGAGCACCACCCGCAGCACGCCGTGCGTGGAAGGGTGCTGGGGCCCGAGGTTGATCAGCAGCTCTCCATCGCGCAGGTGATAGAACTCGGCCTCGCGCTCGCTGCGCGGCGGGTACGGCGGCACCGCGTCGTAGATCGTGGCCGGCGTGTCCACGAAGAGCGTCGGGTCGTCGAGCGATCGGATGCGGGTGGCGTCGGCGGTCATCGTCTGCCGCTACCGGAGCTTGCTGCGGCGGATCAGCAGGTCGGGCGTTGCCGTGGAAGGGTCGTGCACGCGCTCCATGTGACGGAAGCCCTGCCCGGGCGAGCGGGGCGCGTCATCGGCCAGGTAGAAGTCCTTCCGCAGCGGGAAGCTCTCGTAGTCGGGCGGCATGTAGATGCGGCGCAGGTCCCGGTTGCCCTCGAAGATGATGCCGAACATATCGTAGGCCTCACGCTCGCCCCACTCAGCACCCTTCCAGAGAAACGTCACCGAGGGCACACGAGGGTCGTCACGAGGCAGCTCATCGACGATGACCCTCAACCAGTCGGGGCTGGCCGCCGACCAGAGGTGATAGACGACCTGCATATGGTCGCCGGTATCGACGCCACAGACGTCCGCGAGGATGTCGAAGCCGAACTCCGGGTCGTCGTGCAGGGTCCGCATCACATCGCTGGCGTGCGCGGTCGAAACGCGGATCTCGGTCGTGTCGCGGCGCGCGCGCGGCGGGGAGAGCAGCATCTCGCCGAAGCGCGTCTCGAGGCGGCGAGAAAGCTCGTGATCGCTGATGGTCGGGCTCCTAGAGATCCGGCGGCTGGGGCGAGCGTCCGAAGTCAGACGCCGGCGGGGACGGACGGCCCGACCTGGCGATCCGGCCAGTGTCCGCGCCGCTCGATGATCAGCTGCTGCAGCTTGAGCATGCCGTAGATCAGGCCCTCAGGGCGGGGCGGGCAGCCGGGCACGTAGACGTCGACCGGCATGATCCGGTCGATCCCCTCCACGACGGCGTAGGAGCGCTTGTAGCGGCCGCCCGAGCAGGTGCAGTCGCCCATCGCCACGCACCACTTCGGCTCAGGCATCT
Source organism: Chloroflexota bacterium (assembly GCA_013815585.1). Classification (GTDB taxonomy): domain Bacteria; phylum Chloroflexota; class Limnocylindria; order Limnocylindrales; family CSP1-4; genus JACDFU01. The sequence goes on along the minus strand of JACDFU010000059.1, from coordinate 6,587 downwards.
GCTCCCAGAGGCGGACCAGCGGGCCGGCCATCTTGGTGGTCAGGGTTCCTGCCACGATCAGCACGTCAGCCTGGCGTGGGCTGGCCCGGAACGGGAACATTCCGAAGCGATCCATGTCGTTCCGGCTGGTGGCCGCGGACATCATCTCGATCGCACAGCAGGCCAGGCCCGAGAGCAGCGGCCAGAGGCTGTTGGCCCGAATCAGGTCGAGGACGTAGTCGGCCTTGGTGGGGATGATCTCCAGCGCACCGGACCAGCGCGCGTTGTCCGACTTGTCCTCCACATCGAGCTCACGCAAGTGGGTGATCGAGGCGGGCTGGTTGCCTCCGTAGGCGTTGGGGCTGGCGGCGGTCCAGAGCGTGTTCTCGACGACGATTGGTTCGGCCACGTCGCTCGGGGATGCGGCCTGGAGGGCACCCTCCGGATGGGAAGGCTGGTCCGAAGCCATCTGGATCCGCTCAGGGGCGCGATCACGCTCCGCTGGCAGGGTGGCATTGCGGTCCCGTTCCGCCTCGACCTGCTGGCCGTGCTGCGAGTCGGTCGCGCCTGGTTGCCGATCGCGGTCCGGCGGCTCCCGGCGAGCGTCCCTCATCGCCATGTCAGCACTCCCTTCCGCCAGGCGTACCCAAGGCCGAGCAGGAGGATCCCGACGAAGATAGCCATGCTCACGAGGCCGCCGACGAGGACGTCTCGGAAGACCAGTGCCCAGAGGTAGATGAAGATGACCTCGATGTCGAAGGCGACGAAGAGCAGGGCATAGATGTAGAAAGAAAGGCCAAAGCGCCCCCAGGTGTCGCCATACGTGTCGATGCCTGACTCATAGGGCAGGCCCTTGTGGCGGTCGCCCTTGTGTCGATGGCTGAGGAGCCAGCTCACGCCAATCGTCAGGAACACGAAGGAGATCCCAGCGAAGGCGAAGCCGAGGATGTACCAGAGTCCAGTCAATCGAGCCGCCTCACAGACAGCAGACGTGCAGCCGAACCCCCTCCGACGGGCTCTCGGGAGGTCACTGCACGCACTCGTATTCTATCGCAGCAGCCTCTCGGCCTCCTCGTGGCGGGGTCTGCCGGCATTGTCTCGAGCTGGGTTCGACGTCCCGCCGGGGAGCCACCGGGGTCGAGGAAGGCCACCTGCGCAGGTGGTGCGTACAACGCACGTGGGTGCCAGCCAATCGATGGTAGCGGCGGACGAGCTTGAATTCGGTCCACAGGCGCGCTACCCAGTGATGTTCCGACCGGATCCGGACTTAGTACGCGCCCCAAGCGTAAGCGGCACTGAATCCGGCGCCCCGAGGAGTTACTACGCACCGCATGCGTAAGCGGCACGGAACCGACCCCGGATCAGCGCTTCCTAGCCAGCAGGTCCAAGAAGACTCGATGGCGTCCCGCCGCGTGCACGCCTACATCGGTCTCGGGGCGAACGTGGGTGATGCCGCCGGCACTCTGGCGGGTGCCGTTCGGGCGCTGGCCGCCATGCCAGGCGCAAGGCTGAAGGCGGTTTCGCCGCTCTACCGGACGCGGCCGGTCGGGGTGAGCGACCAGCCGAACTTCCTCAACGGGGTGGTCGGGCTCGAGGTATCCCCCGGCCCGGACCCCGAAACTGGCGCCCTGGCCCTGCTGATCGCCCTCAAGCAGATCGAACGAGCTTTCGGTCGCCGGCAGCGGGAGCGATGGGGACCCCGCGAGCTGGACCTTGACCTGTTGCTCTTCGGGCCGCACCGGATCAAAGCCGAACGCCCAGCGGCCGGCCTCAGCGACGATGCCGATCGCGATACCACCCAGTGGCTCGAGGTGCCGCATCCCGCCGCCGCGGAACGTCTGTTCGTCCTGGCGCCGCTCGCCGACCTCGCTCCCGGGCTGGTGCCGCCCGGCTGGCCGGAGGCGGTGAGCACGGCACGGCTGCGGCAGGAGCGACATGAGGGCCCGGCGGCCGTTCTCCTGGTGGGGGAGTGGGATCCGCATGCGCGCTCCTGGACTTTGACAGGAGGCGGGTCGTGAGCCGAGCTCGCGGTGGTCTGGCCGCGCTCGTCCCGGTGCTGTTGATGGGATGCGCAGGAGGGGATGCCCCGGCTCCCCCGGAGATCGCCAGGGCGGTGCCGGAGGCGCGCCAATCGCTGATCCACAATCTCGATGCCGTGGACGGCGCGCGGTACACGGACGCTGAACAACTCCCGTGCACCGGCATGACGATCCTCTACTTCGACCTCTCTGGTCCTCGCCTGTTGGCGACCGACGAGGGATTCGCGGTGACCAAGGAGCCATTGGGCGGCGAATCAACGCCCGCCGCGCGGAGCTGGGCCGGCGGCCACATGGACGGACCGCGCGAGCAGGACATCGAGATCCAGTCCATGCGGGCCGAGGAACAGCCCTGCGTGACCGGCGGCGACTAGCGCAGGAGTGGGTCGCCGGAGCCTTGGGCTAGAGGCGGACGCTCGGGGGACGGTCGCGGTCGAACATGTGCACCGTGTCGACGAAGCGGACCTGCTTGGTCTGGTAGCCCATGACAAGCGAGTGGGTCCGCGCGCCACCGCCGAAGAAGCGGACACCGTGAAGGAGATCGCCGTCGGTAACCCCGGTAGCGCTGAAGACCAGATTCTCACCGGGCGCCAGGTCCTCGGTATAGAAGACACGGCTCTCATCCTCGTGGCCCATGACGGCAGCGCGCGCGCGCTCGTCATCGTTGCGGAACCGGAAGCGGGCCTGGATCTCCCCTCCCAGGCAGCGCAGCGCCGCCGCGGTGAGGACACCCTCGGGCGCGCCGCCGATGCCCATCACGGCGTGGACGCCCGTGCCGCTTACGGCGCAGCTGATCGCCGCCGAGAGATCGCCGTCGGAGATCAGCTTGATCCGCGCACCCGTGGCTCTGACCTCGGCGATGAGGGTCTCGTGGCGTGGTCGGTCCAGGATCACAACGGTGATGTCGTTGACGCGCCGGCCCAGGGCAGTGGCGATCCGGCCGATGTTCGCCGTGGGGCTTTCCCGGATGTCCACTGAGCCTGCAACGATCGGCCCGACGCAGAGCTTCTCGAGGTAGGTGTCGGGCGCGTTGAGGAGGCCTCCGCGCTCAGAGGCTGCCAGGACGGTGATCGCATTCGCCTGGCCGTTGGCGACCAGGTTCGTGCCTTCGAGCGGGTCGACCGCGATGTCGATCTCGACCTGATCCGGTTTCTGCTGGCCGACGCTCTCACCGATGTAGAGCATGGGCGCCTTGTCCCGCTCTCCCTCGCCGATGACGATGCTGCCGCGCATCTCCACATCGTCCATCGTCCGGCGCATCGACTCGACGGCCGCGCGGTCCGCCTCCATGACGTCGCCCCGTCCCATGAAACGGGCGCAGGCCAGCGCCGCCGCTTCGGTGACTCGGACCATCTCGAGGGCGAGCAGGGATTCCACTAGTGGCTGCCGTTGCCCTGCATCAATGGCGGAAGTGTCGTCTTCCAGTGAAGACCATGGCCATGTGATGGCGGTTCGCGATGTCGATGGCCATCTCGTCGCGGCGCGAGCCGCCCGGCTGGATGATCGCCGTGACGCCGCGCTCGGCAGCCAGCTGGATGGCATCCGCAAACGGGAAGTAGGCGTCCGAGGCGAGGCAGCTCATCTTCGCCCTGTCACCGGCCTTGTGGAGCGCGATCTCGACCGCCACGAGGCGACTGGCCTGCCCAGCGCCCACCCCGACCAGGGCGGCGTTCCGGGCCAGCACCACGGCATTGCTCGGAACATGACGCACGGCGCGCCAGGCAAAGAGCAGGTCGGTCAGCTCCTCCAGGGCGGGCCGGCGCTCAGTCACCACGCGGAGCTGCGAGCGATCCATGTCGAGCCGGTCAAGCGTCTCGACCAGCAACCCGCCGCTGATGCGCTTGAAATCGAGGTTCGCGATGCCATAGTCGTGCATCCCCCCGGCCGGGGTCGCCGGCACGCTCATGACGGTCAGATCCGGCTTGCCGCTGAGCACCTGCAGCGCGGCCGGCGCGTAGCGGGGCGCCACGACAGCCTCGTACGCGTTCCCTGCGATGTCCTGGGCAGTCTCGGCATCGAGCTGGCGATTGACGCCGACGGTGGCACCAAATGCGCTGACCGGATCGGTCTCGAGGGAGCGACGATAGGCCTCGGCCAGGTTGTCGTCCGAGGCAAGGCCGACGGGATTGCGGTGCTTGACGATCGAGACGGTCGGCGCGGCGAAGTCCGCCGCCAGGTGATAGGCCGCATCGAGATCGAGCAGGTCGTTGAAGGACGGTGATCCGCCCTGCAGCAGCTCCGCATCCGCCAGGGTGCCCGTCCGGTGGCTCGTTTCACGATACAGGGCCGCGTCCTGGTGAGGATTTTCCCCGTAGCGCAGGTCGCTCGTCTTCTCGAGGACGACCGTGAGCTGTACGGGGAAGCGGATCCGTGCCTGTTGGTTCAGGTAGGCTGCGACCTCGGCGTTGTAGGCCGCCACGGTCGCGAAGGCCTCGGCCGCCAGGCGCTGTCGCCGCTCGGGTTTGACGTGACCGTGATCCCGCAGGTCGCCTGCGACTTCGTCGTACTGGGCCGGGCTGCACACCACGGTCACGGCGGTGAAGTTGCGGGCTGCCGCCGCCAGCAGGGGCGCGCCGCCGATATCGATCGCGTCGATCGCTTCCTCGAGCGTCAGCTGTCCGGCGCCCACCTGCGGCGCGAACGGCTTGAGGTTCACCACGACCAGGTCGATCGGGCCGATGCCCTGCTGTTCCAGCTCCTGGACCTGGTCGGGCCGATCCCGGCGGGCCACGATACCGGCGTAGATGCCGGGATGGAATGTCTTGACCTGTCCACCGGCCAGCGACGGTAGGGTGGTCAGGTCGCTGATGGGTCGGACCTCCACGCCCGCGGACGAGAGCGTCTCGCGCGTTCCTTCCGTTGCGTAGACGTCGACGCCGAGGTCGAGCAGGGCCTGGGCAAAGGGCACAAGCCCCTCGCGGTTGGCGACCGAGAGCAGGGCTCGCACCCGGCTTCCTCCATCCTGGGGATCGGACGGGGCGGCGCGCGTCTGGGCGAGGCGCCGCGAGTTGGCGGCGAGTATAGCAAGCACCGCGCCGCCGCTTTCGCTATCCTCCGGGCCCGCGGCGGCCCAGGTCTGGCCGCCACGCCGCACCAACGACGGGAGATCGCGTGACGCTTCCCCCCTGGGAGTACCTCTTTCGCGCCTTCAGCTCGGCAAACTTTCCTGACCTCTTCTGGCCGGTCTCCATCGCCGCGCTGGTCCTGCTCGTGGTGCAGGTGATTCTCTATAACGTCCGAACCCGCCAGCTTCACCGGTACGAACCGCTCGTGGCAATGCAGGAGTGGCTGCTGTGGACCGGCATCGTCACCTTCAGCCTGTTGCTGGTGATGGCGCTGTTCGTCTGGTACTTCTTCTTTGTCGCGATCACCATCGTGCTCGGGATCGCGGCCTATGGCTGGATCCGGTTCATCCGCTTTCCTCCCCTGATTGCCGCCTACAACGCGCAGCTCCGCAGGGCGCGCTTCTTCAGCGAAGCCAGGTACAAGCACCCTGAAGCGACCATCCGCTCGCGCCGCTCCCGGCGACGGCGCTAACGCGGCCGAGCACCACCAGGACCCGGGCTCCGTCCGTGGAAATCAGGCGTTTCGGCCCCGGTCATCGACGCCCCGAGGGTCCGCCCGGCTCGCGGGGAATGACCGGTCAGGTCATCCACACCGACGCCAGGGGGGTGGTCGCCGAGCTCGCCTTCGGCCCGCAGGCGATGATCGCCCCACACTCCAACCCGAACACGACCCTCTTCATCGTCATCAGCGGCGGTGGGTTCGTGCAGGTGGGCAACGAGCGATCTCGCGTGAACCATGGTGAGGCGATCATCTGGCCGGCGGGAGTGTTGCATGGCGCCTACACGGAGGGGAGCGAGATGCGCGCCATCGTGGTCGAGTTCTCCGGTGTCGACGACGCCTGGGCTCGCGGCATCATCGAGGGCAGCACCGCCGTCCTGCCGTCAGGCGAACCGGGGGCTGCTCGCCCGACACCCACCAGGGCCTCCGGAGCGTTGACGGAGCGCTCGAACGCTGGTCCGGAAGAGCCGCTCCCGACCGGGGAGCCCTGGTAGGACGCCCGGTCAGTCTGCTGTAGCAGCCTTCGTGAACGGACCGATGATCGCTCCCAGCTGGCCGAGGATCGCGGCGGTGGCTCCCCAGACGCGGTAGCCGCCGACTAGGTAGGCGCCGTACCGGATCGGGCGCCCCTGTCGTTCTTCCTCGACCTGCTCGATCGGCGCTCCCGAGAGGAAGCTCTCGATGCGCGCTTCCAGCAGCGTGGCGACCTCGCGTGGGTCGGGCCGGAATGTCGGACGCCGGAGGGCGACCGCGAGGACGGGGGTTAGCCGGAAGCCGGAGACAGAAATCTCCAGCGGGCTCAGCATTCCCAGGACTTCGACGCCGGCGGTCTCTGTGTCGAGCCCGACCTCTTCCCTGGCCTCCCGGAGGGCCGCCGCGACCGCCGACGCGTCGGTCGTCTCCATGGCGCCACCAGGAAGGCTCACCTCCCCCGAGTGGCGAAGTTCACCCGCCGGACGCTCCGTCAGGACGATGTGAGCCTCGTCGGCAGCATCGGGATAGAGGAGC
>JACDFU010000058.1:7283-14859 GCA_013815585.1 Chloroflexota bacterium | reverse complement strand
GTCTCAGAGGGCGTGATGCTCGGGTGCTCGTTGCCGAGCCGCTCGGGCACCACGCCCGCCGCCAGGTGGGCCCCCGCCTGGTTCGCGAGCCAGGCCAGGGTCGCCTCGAATACGCTCAGGTCGATCCGCTGGCCCTGCGGCCGGTTCGGAGTGCCGTCCCGGCGCGCGAGCAACGCCGCTAGAACCGCCACCGCGCCCAGCATCCCGGTGGCCAGATCGGCGATCGCGACACCGACCTTCGTTGGGCGGCCGCCACGTTGGTCGGGCTGGCCTGTGATCGACATCAGCCCCGACACCGCCTGGATCACGAAGTCGTAGCCCGGTCGGTCTGCGGCGGGACCGTCGGGGCCGTAGCCGGTGATCGCCAGGTGGACGAGCGCGGGGTTGAGTTGGCGCAAGGCATCCTCGGTGAAGCCCAGCTCGGCGAAGGCGCCTGCGCGGAAGTTCTCGACGAGCACGTCGCTCCGCCCGATGAGTCGGCGGACGACATCGCGGCCATCTTCCTGGCGCAGGTCGAGCGTCAGCCCGCGTTTGTTGCGATTGATCGACAGGAAGTAGGAGGACTCGCCGCCGACGAAGGGCGGCCCGTAGCCGCGAGTCGGATCTCCCGACGGCGGCTCCACCTTGATGACGTCCGCGCCCAGGTCGCCGAGCAGCATCGTGCAATACGGGCCGGCCAGCACCGTGGAGAGGTCGCACACGACGACGCCGTGAAGCGGGCCGCGGTCGCGCGCCTGGTCAGGATCCGGCGTCGGCTCTGGTGGGGCCATCCGTACGTGCACGCGGCCGAGCGTAGCGTTATCCGCGGCACGGCTGACGACCGCTTCCGCTCGGGATGTTGCCGCTACGACGCAGCCTTTGGTCGCGCCGAGATCTGGACGCCGCGGCTGCGAACGCTCCAGCACCCCAACCTGGTGGACATTCCTTCAAATATTTGTGCCCGTGGTGTTCGGTGAGGCGCTAGCCCCGTCACGGCCGTTTCTGCCTTCAGGTACCCGCGTGGCGGGTAGCGGAGTGATAGATGGGCCTTGAAGGGGGCCTCCGGAGCGGCTCCACCAACGCTGCCTCGATCCAACACCACGTCGGCAAATATTTGAAGGAAAGTGCGGCCACCCGAGGCCAAGCGACGGCGGCCACCCGAGGCCAAGCGACGGCCGCCACCCGAGGGCAAGCGACGGCGGGAGGACGCGACCCGGCTGGGCCTCAGTACGGCAGGAGTCCCTCCGAGCCCTCCTGGACCTGGGTCAGGACGTTCTGGCCATCCCCGGCCGGATCGAGGAAGTTCGGCTGGGCCTGGTCGATGACGATCGTGGGATGGAGCCAGGCTTGTCGGAGGCGGCGCCCGTCGAAGGTGAGCTCCAGCACCATGCCCTCCATGGTGGGCTCGGACCACATCTGGTCGAAGACGAAATTGCCCAGCGCGTAAAAGGCGAGCTTGCCGTCGATCTCCTCCATTCCGGCGGCCCAGTGGGCCCCGTTGCCGATGACGATGTCCGCGCCGGCCCCGAGCCAGGCATCCGCCTGCTCCCGCTGGAGGTCGGAGGGCGTCGCCTGGTACTCGTTTCCCCAGGAGGGCCAGACGATCACCATGTCGGCGTCGTCGTGGGCCTTCCTCACCTGGTCGGTGATCACCTTCGTCTCGCAGGGCGCAGCCCCGCTCCGCTCGGCGGTCGCGTGGGAAGCGGGATCGAAGCCGTCGCACGAGATGACCGCGATCTGAAGCCCGTGGGTCTGGACGATCGCCGTTCGTCGCGCCTGGGCCAGGTTCTGTCCGGCCCCTCCATGCTTGATGCCCAGCCGGTCGAGCGCCTTTCTGGTCTCCTCGATGCCGTCCGCGCCCGCGTCGCGGATATGGTTGTTGCCCATCGAAAGGTAGTCGAAGCCCGCGCGATCGACCCCGCGCAGCAGCCGCGGGTCAGCGGTGAAGACCACCCCCTCCGTGTGGTAGACGAACTCGTCGTCGACCGGGCTTTCCAGGTTCGCAAAGGCCAGGTCGGCCCCCCGCAGGAGGCGCCTCATTCCACCATCGTTGCCGGTGCGCTGATAGGTGGGGACGCGATGGCCGAAGCCTGAGCAGCAGGTGTAGCCGGTGATCTCGGCATTTCCCCCATCGAAGGGAAAGTCCACGCCCTTTTCGAGCACCGTGACCTGTCGCGCAACCCCGCGGTCGAGCAGGATGTCTCCGGCCGCCGCCAGGGTCCACGTCCGCGCCGGGTCGAAGGCCGGCTTCGCCTCGTCCGCGGGGACCTCGATCGTCAGTGGCCAGTCCGCCAGGGAGTCGACGCGCCTCACGCCGAAGAGATTTGCCCCGCCAATCGCGAGCGCGCGCACGCGGGGCGTGACATCAGTGGCCCTGACGAGGCCAAGCGAGCCCTTCCCGGCCGCCGCCCGTACCTCCGCCACAGACGCGCTCTTGACCCGGGGGCTGAGGTCGACATCCAGCGCCTCACCGATGGCATCGCGGTCCGCCGCGCTGACCACGACCCTGCGGCCCAACTCGCCGCGCTCCTCGAGGAAACGCTTGAGCTCCCTCTCGCTGATCGATCGCTCCGTGGACCAGAAGCCAACGACCGGCACGATGGCGACCTTCACCGGCGGCGCCGGCGTTGGCGAAGGCCGGCGCGTCGGCGAGCTTCCAGCTGGCCCCGATGCAGCTGCGCCGCCGGTCGACGGGCTGACGTCGATGACAGCCCGATCCGAGCTGCCGGGCGATGGACTGGGGTTGCTGGGCGTGAGCGCCGCGATCACCAGGAGCGGTGTTCCGACGAGGATCACGAGCACCCCCATGCCGATGATTGTTGCCGTGACGTCCGGTCGCCAGCGCGATCGACGGGAGAGGGCACGGGAGTCGCGTCCGGGAACGGCCTGCCGGCGCACCGGGATCCGGCGATCACTCATGGACTGGGATTGTGCACCCTGCCAAATGCTGCGGAGAATGGCGGACCCGACCGGATTCGAACCGGCGATCTCCAGCGTGACAGGCTGGCATGTTGGGCCGCTACACCACGGGTCCGCAGCAGCGAAGAGGCAGAATAGCAGGCGGGCATCGGGGTGTCTGCGGCCGAGCAGACTCGCGCCATCCTCGGCCGGCGCGGTCTCGCGCTATTCTCGGCCGCGTGCCCAGCCTCATCGATCTCCGTTCCGACACCGTCACCCAGCCCAGCCCGGAGATGCGCAGGGCCATGGCCGAGGCGGAGCTGGGAGACGACGTCTTCGGCGACGACCCGACCGTGATCGCCCTCGAGGAGCGGGCAGCGGAGCTGACGGGCAAGGAGGCGGCGCTCTTCGTACCCAGCGGCACGATGGGCAATCTGGTCTGCCTGATGGCCCATGTGCCTCGCGGCGGCGAGATCATCGCGGGGGAGGGCTCGCACACCATCCAGCACGAGGCAGCCAACCACGCGGTGGTCGTGGGCGCCTCGATGCGGACGCTGCCCGGGGATGTCGAAGGTCGGATGGATCCCGACGCCATCCGGGATAGCTTCCGCGATCCCACGGATGCGCACGATCCGATCACCTCGTTGGTGATGCTCGAGAACACCCACTCGGACTCGATGGCTCAGCCGTTGCCGGCCGACTATGTGAGCGTCGTGGCGCAAGTCGCCCATGAAGGCGGCGTGCCGCTCCACGTCGACGGCGCACGGCTTTTCAACGCGGTCGTCGCCCTGGGGACGACCGCGAGCGCGATCCTGGCCGATGCGGACTCGGCCTCCTTCTGCCTCTCCAAGGGGCTGGCCTGTCCGGTCGGTTCGGTGGTGGTCGGTTCGCGGCCGTTCATCTGGCGGGCTCGGCGTGCACGGAAGCTGCTCGGCGGCGGGATGCGCCAGGTCGGCGTGCTGGCGGCACCGGGCCTGATCGCGCTCCGCGACGGCCCATCGGGCATGATCGAGCGGCTGGCCGATGACCACGCCAACGCCCGGACCCTCGCCGAGGGCCTGGCTGGAATGCCGGGGATCAACGACCTCGACCCGGAGCGCGCTCGGACCAACTTCGTGCTGTTCCGGGTCGGACTGGAAGGCGACCTGGCTGTGCGGACCGCCTTCCTCGAGGCACTCAAGGCAGAAGGCATCCTGATGATCGACTATCCGGATCGGCAGCTCCAGGCCGTGACCCACTATGGGATCGAGGCCGCCGATATCCAGCGCACGATCGACGGGGTCCACCGGGCGCTGAGGGCCGCCGGGGTTGCGCCCGCGCAAACGGCTGTCCTTGCCTGACGCCTTCAGCATCGCGCCCGGCGAGACCAGAGGAGAGCACGTGAACGAGCAGGCCGCACGGTCGACGCAGGCTGACGACAGGTTCAAACAGGTCGTCAAGGCGTTCTTCGACCGCTTCGTCGTTCGCGAGCCGGTATTGGCAACGTTCCTGGGTATCCACACGGAGGACGGCCGCCTCGCCGATACCACCCGGGAGGCGAAGGAAGCCGCGCTCCAGGAGAGCCGCCGCTTCCTGGCCGATGTGGAGGCGATCGAGGCTTCCGAGCTCTCAGCCGAGCAGCAGTTCGAGCGTGACCTGGCTATTCATGCGGCGCGACGCTGGATCTTCGACGACGAGATCCATCACGTCTGGGAGCGGCGGGCTTCGGCGATGGACGAAGTCGGGGACGGCTTGTTCAGCCTCTTCGCGCGGGACTTCGCGCCGCTGCCAGAGCGGCTTGCATCCATGACCTCACGCCTGGAGGAGGCACCCCGAGTCATCGACGAGAACCGCCGACGCCTGGGCGACCGACCGGTCCGGCTATGGAATGAGCTCGAGCTCGAATCGGCCGGGGAGATGGGCTCGCTCTTCGAGGAGATCCTCGCGGCGGGACGGGGCGCCTGGGGTGCCGGGAGCATCGAGCAGCGCCGACTGGAGGGCGCCTCCCAGCGGGCGCTTGGCGCGATCGAGGACTACCGGGGCTGGCTGCAGGAGGTGATCGGGAGCGCGGGCCAGGACTTTCCGCTCGGCGGCGAGAACTACGAGGAGCTGGTTCGGCTGCGCGGCTTCGACGGCCTGGACGCTTCCCAGATCCTGGAGATCGGAGTGCAGCAACTGGCTGACAACAAGAGCGCCAGGGCGAGGGTGGCCCGCCAGATCGACCCGGATGCGACCGAGGCGGAGGTGCTCGACCGCGTTAAGTCCAACCACCCCACGGACTTCCAGGCGGCCCTGGAGGCCTACCGCGAGGCGATGTTTCGGGCACGTGACTTCGTGGTCGAGCGGGATCTGGCGACGCTCCCCGAGGGCGAGGCGCTCGAGGTCATCGCCACGCCTGATTACCTTCGGAACGTCCTTCCCTTCGCGGCGTACTTCTCACCGGGCAAGTTCGACGAACGCCCTTCGGGGATCTACGTGGTCACGCCGTCGGTCGACGGCGACGCGAGCGCCATGCGGGAGCACAACTACAGCTCGGTGAGCAACACGAGCATCCACGAGGCCTATCCGGGTCATCACCTGCAGCTCTCCGCCGCCAACGCTCACCCGAGCCTCCTGCGGATCCTCGTTGACGCCCCGGAGTTCGTCGAGGGCTGGGGCATGTACTCCGAGCAGATGATGCGCGAGGAGGGCTTCGACGCGGGCCCCGAGTTCATGCTGATGCTGTACACCGACGCGATCTGGCGCTCATGCCGGATCATCCTGGACGTGCGTCTGCACAGGGGCGAGATCGGCGTCGACGAGGCGATCGACTTCCTCGTCGAGCACACGGGCTTCGAGCGCCCGAACGCCACGGCCGAAGTCAGGCGCTACACCTACACCCCGACCTACCAGCTCAGCTACCTGCTCGGCAAGGTGCTCCTGCTCCGGCTGCGCGAGGAGCAGCGGGGGCGCCTGGGCGACCGGTTCTCCCTCAAGCGCTTTCACGACGCGATGCTCTATGCCGGCAGCCTCCCGATAAGCTTCCAGCGGCGGCTCCTCCAGGGCATCCAGGGCGACTGAGGCAGCTGGACCGCTCCCGTGCAGGTGATCCCCAGCCTCGACCTGGAGAACGGTCGCTCCCGGCTGGTCTTCTGGCCCGGGGCGTCGGCCGGGACCGGTGCCCCCACCGACCGGCCCGAGCGCATCGCGCGGCACTTCGTCGAGCTCGGGGCGCCCGTCATCCACCTCGTGGACCTCGACGGCGCCAGGGAGGGCAGGCCGGTCAACGTTGGTCCCGTCCAGGAGGTCGCGCGCGCGGTGGCCCGTCCTCTGCAACTCGCGGGCGGCGTGGATGGACCCGAGCAGATCGAGCTTGCCTTCGCGGCCGGCGCCACGCGGGTGGTGATGCCGCTGCTGGCGGTCGCCGAGGAGGCCGAGCGCCTGCGCGCGTCGCTGGCGATCGCTGGCGACTGGCTCGCGGTCGGCCTGGACCCTCGGCCCGAGCGGTTCAGCGAGTACCCCTGGAAGGCCTTCCTGCCGCCCTCGCTCGAGGAGATCGTGGAGCGCATGGCTGCGGCCGGCGTCCGCCGATTCGTCCTTTCCCATGGCGGGGCTCGACCCGATCTGGAGCTGCTGGGTCGCCTTGTGCGCGAGCATGACGCCGAGTTTTTCGTCGCGGGGGGCCTGACCGACGTGGGGGTGCTGCCGGCGCTGAGGGATGCCGGCGTCGCGGGAGTGATCCTGGGCCAGGCGCTGATCTCCGGGGCGGTCGACTATCCGGCGGCCCTGGCGGCGGCGGCATAGTGCGCGTTTCGCGTGCCGGTCCCGTGGCTCGCTGGCTCCGGCCGCTGCTTCCGACCTTCCTGGCTGGGTTTCTGGCCGCGTGCTCGGCGGGCGCGACAGGATCAGCCGGCCCCGTCCCTGTAGGGTCAGGCAGCGGGGATGGCTCGCTGGGACCGCCCGAGGCGACGCCCCTCGCCGAGGCGCCCGCCGAGCCGGCCACGGACGGGACAACCGTGACGATCGAGACCGAGGCCGGACCCATCGTGATCGAGCTCTTCAATCGCTCGGCGCCCGTCGCGAGCGAAAACTTCGTCAATCTCGCTGAATCGGGCTTCTACGACGGGCTGGTCTTCCAGCGCATCGTTCCCGGTTACATCATCCAGGGGGGCGATCCCGAGGGGAACGGCAGCGGCGGGCCCGGGTACGTGTTCCCCGACGAACCTTTCGCCGGGTCGTACCAACGGGGCACGGTTGCCATGGCGAACGCCGGGCCGGATACGAACGGCTCGCAGTTCTTCATCGTCGTGGGCGATGCATCTGGCCTGCCGCGGGACTACACGATCTTCGGCCGGGTCCGCGAGGGCCTCGAGGTGGTCGACGCCATCGTGTCGGGGCCGCGCGGAGGTCCGCGGGACGATCAGGCGCTGGAGCCGGTGACGATGAACACCGTCACGGTCGAACGGCCGTGACATGAGAGGTTCGTAACCCCTCACGGTGGCCAGAAAGGTTGCGGTTTTTTAACTCCCGAGCGCGACAAAACTCTTGAACGGGGAGGCCGCCGCCCCTACACTGGCGATGCTGCTTGTCAGCAACGCTGCCCCAGGCACAAGGTCATGGGTAGGTAGGGTTAGGGTAGCCGGTGCAGCCGGCGTGATAGATGCCCTTGTGACGTGGCAGAAGATCGGTGGCGCGCAAGCGTCAGCGGCTCTTCACCGGGACAGTAGAAGCGGCCCTCTTC
>JACDFU010000058.1:0-7273 GCA_013815585.1 Chloroflexota bacterium | reverse complement strand
CTCTTCGGAGGGCCGCTTCGTTATTTGCGCACGTCGTCATCTGTACGCGTCGTCCGCAGGTGACGCCGCAGGGGTCGCATCAGGCGGGAGGGCGCAACCCCGCCAGGGTGACCGTGACGAGCCGGCGGACCGAGGCCTCCGATGACTGACCGCTTGCTGCTGCCAGGGCGTGGAGGCAGTAGCTCGCCAGCTCGTCAGGAGCGACATCGGCCCGGACGTGGCCGGACTCGACGCCCTCGGTGAGCAGGTCTCGGACCAAGGCCCGGAGCTGCTGTTCCGCCTCGGTCGGATGGCTCGGCGCGGTCGTTGGCTTCCTCGCTCTCAACGTCGCCGCGCTGACCAGCTCGGATGGCCAGCTCGTGCGTGCCAGCTTCCTCTCGATGGCGTGGATCACCCTGTACGTCATCGTCCCGTTGAGCGTCGCCTCGCTGGTGATCGGGGTTGTTCAGTCGCTGGCCACTCCGTGGGGCCTGCTGCGCCACTACTGGGTCCTGGTCAAATTTGTGCTGACGGTTGTCGCCACGATCGTCCTGCTGCAGTACACGCAGACGATGAGCTACATAGCAGGCGTGGCGGCGGAGACGTCGTCGTCCGGCGCCGACCTCCGCGAACTGGGGATGTCACCCATGCTCCACGCCAGTGGCGGCCTCCTGGTCCTGCTCGTGACCACGGTGCTGTCGGTGTACAAACCCCGGGGCCTGACGCCGTACGGATGGCGCAAGCAGGACGAGCAGCGGAAGCAACTCGCGCGTCGTGCCATGCCGCAGCCGTAGATCAGCCACTCTCGGCGCCGAGGGCGCCCTCTCCAAAGCTTGCTAGCTCATCGAATGGCTGAGGATGACGTATACTCCCCGGGAGTATTCAGAGAGTGCTGGACAGAGCTTTGGGACGCCGCAGGCAACCGACATGAAACACCGTCACGACGACACGCATACCGCGGAGCAGCCCGCCGCCGGAGAACCGCATGCCGAACACGGGGCTGGCCCCCAGGACCACGCGGCTTCGTCGCACGGCTCGGCCGGACTCGGCGCTTCCGCAGATCGGTCCGGAGCGCACGGAGCGCACGACAAGCATGCCGGCCACAGCCCACACATGTTCCGGGATCGCTTCTGGCTGTCGCTGCTGCTGACGGTCCCCATCGTCGTCTACAGCCAGGAGGTCCAGGAGTGGCTGGGCTACCGCCCGCCGGCGTTTCCGGGCTCGGAGTGGGTCGGACCGGTCCTCGGCACGATCGTCTTCGTCTACGGCGGTCTGGTCTTCCTGCGCGGAGGGGCTCAGGAGCTGCGGGATCGACAGCCCGGAATGATGACCCTGATCAGCCTGGCGATCACAGTGGCCTTCCTCGCCAGCGCGGCCTCCACGTTGGGCCTCTTCGAGGTCGATGTCTGGTGGGAGCTGTCGACGTTGATCACGATCATGCTGCTCGGCCACTGGCTGGAGATGCGCTCGATCGCCCAGGCCCGTGGGGCGCTCGACGCGCTCGCGGCGCTTCTGCCCGACGATGCCGAGCGGGTCACCGACGCGGGCACTGAACGCGTCCCCCTCTCGTCGCTTCGCCAGGGCGATCTCGTTCTCGTCCGACCGGGCGCCCGGGTCCCGGCTGACGGAGCCGTCGTGGAAGGAAGGGCTGAGCTCGACGAGTCGATGATCACCGGCGAGTCGCGTGCCGTGGTCAAGGAGGCCGGTGATGCTGTGACCGCAGGCACCGTGGTCGAGGCCGGCAGCCTTCGCGCCCGGGTGACCGCCGTGGGTGACGCAACCGCCCTCTCCGGCATCATGCGGCTGGTGGCAGAGGCACAGGCCTCGGGCTCCCGCGCCCAGGCCCTTGCTGATCGCGCCGCGGCCGTCCTCTTCTACGTTGCGCTGGCGGCCGGCATCGTGACCGTCGCCGCCTGGACCTTCCTCGGCGACCCGGAGCGAGCCGTCGTTCGGGCCGCCACGGTTCTGATCATCGCCTGCCCGCATGCGCTCGGGCTGGCCATCCCGCTCGTCATCTCGATCAGCACCTCGCTGGGCGCACGCAACGGCCTGCTGGTCAAGGATCGCCTGGCGCTGGAACGCGCCCGCGAGCTCGACACAATCGTCTTCGACAAGACCGGCACCCTCACCAGGGGTGCGCCCGTCCTGGCCGATGTCGCGGCGGGGCCCGGGACCGACTCGGGTCAACTGCTGGCCCTGGCGGCGGCCGTCGAGGCGGACTCCGAGCATCCCCTGGCACGCGCGATCGTCGAGGGCGCCCGGTCGCGATCGGCTGCGCCCGAGGCGTCCACCGGCTTCGAGCAACTGGCTGGCCGTGGGGCGAAGGCGACGGTAGGTGGTCGCGACGTCTACGTCGGCGGCCCCAAGCTTCTCGAGGAGCTCGGGGCCAGCGCATCGCCGGAGCTGATGGAGCGAGCGAACGCCTGGGAGGAGCAGGGGCGGACGGTGCTGCACGTGGTGCGGGATGGCGAGGTGCTGGGTGCTCTCGCCGTCGAGGACGAGATTCGCCCGGAATCGGCCGAAGCCGTCCGGCAGCTCCACCAAATGGGCGTTCGGGTGGCGATGATCACCGGCGATTCTCAGGCGGTGGCGGAGTCGGTCGCCCGCAGGCTGGGGATCGACGAGGTGGCTGCCCAGGTCCTGCCTGCCGACAAGGACAAGGCCATCGCTCGCTTCCAGCAGGGGGGTCGCAACGTGGGCATGGTGGGCGACGGCGTCAACGACGCACCGGCCCTGGCGCGAGCGGACGTCGGGATGGCCATCGGCGCGGGGACCGACGTGGCCGTCGAGTCGGCAGGCATCGTGCTCGTGAGCGACGATCCCCGGGACGTGGTCGGCGCGATCCAGCTGTCGCGTGCCAGCTACCGGAAGATGATCCAGAATCTCGTCTGGGCGACGGGCTACAACGTGGTCGCCATCCCGCTGGCAGCTGGCGTGCTCGCTCCCTGGGGACTCGAGTTGCCCATGAGCGTCGGCGCGGTGGCCATGAGCCTGTCGACGGTTGTCGTGGCCGCCAATGCCCAGCTGCTCAGGGGTCTGCGCCTGCGGCCGCCGGACCGATCGTCGCCAGCGGGCCGCTTGGCCCCGGCTCGGAGCTAGCAATGCACCGGGCGGCTGCGCCAAGCTCTTTCGTCAGTGGAGGATCCTGATGCTCACCCGTTTTTTCTCATCTCGGCACTGGCCTTCGGCCTGGTCGCAGGGTGCGCTGGCGCGCCGGCCGCTTCCTCGCCGTTGGGCGGCAACGCATCTGCACCGGCCGCATCCGGCAGTCCGGCCTCCCCAGCGGCGTCGGGTGAAGCCGCCCAGGAGATCGAAGTCACCATGACGGACGTCCTCCGCTATGAGCCCGATCGCTTCACTGTCGAGGCCGGCCAGACTGTTCGGTTCGTCATCTCGAACACCGGACAGGCCGTGCATGAGTTCTACGTCGGCGACGAGGCTGCCCAGCAGGAGCACGAGGCCGAGATGCGGGAGATGGGAATGCAGCACGACGAGGAGATCGGCATCAGCGTCAACCCGGGCCAGACCGAGACGCTGGAGGTCACGTTCGAGGAGGCAACAGAGTCGCTCGTCGGCTGCCATGAGCCGGGTCACTACGCCGGCGGCATGCGCGCGACGATCACCGTCGAGAGCTGAGTGACCCCATGACGAGCTCCTCCAGCTCTACGCTCGACCGCGTCCGGCCCCTCCTGCGGGCTCGGCAGGTGCGCGAGTTCACCGAGGAAGCGGTTGATCCGGCCGCCCTCGAGGCCATTACGGAGGTCGCCCGCTGGTCGGGCAGCAGCCGTAATACGCAGCCATGGCGCTTCATCGTCATTCGGGAGCCGGCGACCATCCGCAGGCTCAACGAGGCGGGCCTGCCGCAGACGCGGTCTCTCCGGACTGCGACCGCTGCAATCGCAATCGTGCTGCCGGCGGATCCCACCGGAACCGCCTCCTTGACGTACGACGATGGCCGCGCGGCAGAGCGCATGCTGATCGCGGCATCGATGCTCGACCTGGGCGCCGGGATCGCCTGGATCCGGGAGGACGTGCGCGCGGCGGCCAGTCAGATTCTCGGCCTCCCTGACGATCGACTCGTTCGAACCGTCATGGCACTCGGGCATCCCACCGAAGCCGCCCGTCAGCCCAAGTCGGCACCGGGTCAGGCCCGCCTGTCCCGCAGCGAGCTCATCTTCGAGGAGCGCTGGCCCGGCGACTGAGCCGGGCAGCTGAGTCCGGCGACTGAGCCGGGCAGCTGAGTCCGGCGACTGAGCCGGGCAGCTGAGCCGGGAGCTGAGCCGGGCAGCTGAGCCGGGGCCGCCCGCCGATCTCTGCGGCCATTCCGACTGCGCTCGACGATTCGGCTGCGAACCCAGCGCCTTCTTCCAAGCTGCGAGCCGCAATGCCTTGTTCCGGCCCGCGATCGCCTGATGCGCAGATAGCCGGGTAATCGCGCGCTACGCGCCGGCGGCGGGCAGGCCAGAGGACCGTAGCCAGGTCCGAGAGCGTGTCCTGATCGCCTGATGTGCACGAAGAGGGATAACGGTCCGGCCGCTTGGGCAACTGGCGCCGTTAAGACCCTGTAGCCGCCGTAATGAGCATCAGGCGATCATTGGCTGGTCCAAGGGTGAGCCCGAGAGGCGAAGCTGGCCAAGGGGCGTCGAACTCAGACCAGCGGACGTGGGAACTCGCGCCTGCGCCGGATCAGCCGTTTCCGGAGCGGGCGCGCCCGCTGCCAGATACGAGCTGATCGCGCGCTCGAGGCCGATGTCGCGTCCCAGCTCTCCGACAGCAGCCACTTGTGCTCCAGCAGGTCGCAGTAGGCTTGCACGAAGTCCCGGCCGGGCGAAACGCTCTCGCGGATGCGGTCAAGGGCCGGCCGGAAGACTGCCGTCAGCCAGCGCTGCGCCGCCTCCGCCGGCTCGAGCTCCCGGGCATGAAAGCGGCGGGTTGTAACGGCCAGTCGCAGCCGAACGCGCCCGTCCGGGGCACCTGGCTCGCGCGCCACACCGAGCGGTAGACGCCCCAGTGCGCTCTACTCCATGCGCTCGACCCATTGCGAGCGCCACTCGGGGGCCGGAAACGGGTTCGCGAAGTATTCCGTCATCTTCTTGATCTTGCCGTTCTCGAATTCGGCAATTCCGACGTAGCTCACCGGCGTTCCGTCGCCGTAGTCGATCGTTCCCTCCGCGACGTACAGGTCTCCCTCGCCGAGCATGCGCCGGAGCTTCATCTTGGGCTCCGTGCCGGTCATCTGGGGGTAGTTGTCGGTGATTGCGCGGATGTTCTCCTGACCCCGAATTCGCTCCCCGGACTGCGGCCATTCATCGACGAAGTCTTCCGTAGTCGCCTCGAGCTGGAGCCGACTGAGCTCCTCCAGGCGACCGCTCTCCATGGCTTCGCGAAAGCGCTCCGCTGTGCGGCGGTTGGCATCACCGTCCACGGCCATCTGAAACCCTCCTGTCCCCCCTACTCGCGACGCGTCGTGCGTCCCGGATCCATTGTCTCGCCGGGGTCCATACCCATTCGCCATGCGGCTGTGCTGCGGGAGAAGGAGCCGAACGTCTCCCGACTCATTGGTGGACGCTGGCGGGAAGAGGGTGTATGACAGGTCAGGGCAACATCGGCCGAGCTCAAGGAGGGACGGCATGAGTTAGCGACCCGCACGGCCGTGCCAGTGATCCGGTCTAAGCAACCGCAGCCGCATTTGAGTGGGCAGAAGGGATCAGTCATGGCAAGAGCAGAAGTCAGCACGACGATCAAGCGACCCGTCGAGGACGTCTTCGCCGTGATCATCAACCCCGAGAACAACCCGAAGTGGTCATCGGCCGTGCTCGAGGCCAAGCAGACCTCGCCGGGGCCCATCGGCGTGGGTACGACAGGGCGCTTCGTCGGCAAGTTCCTCGGCCGCCGCATCGAAACCGAATCTGAGATCACCGAGTTCGAGCCGAACCAGAAATACAGCTGGGAGAACAAGTCGGGACCGTTCCCCTTCAAGGGTTCGATGACCCTCGAGCAGATCGAAGGCGGCACGCGAGTCAACTCGACCTTCGAGGCCGAGCCAGGCGGCTTCTTCAAGCTGGCTGAACCACTCGTGGTGCAAATGGGCAAGCGCCAGTTTCAGAGCGATCTCGACAACCTGAAGGACCTGATGGAAGCCAACGCGTTGTAATCGCGTCGGCTGAACTTGGCCGCCAGCCCCGTCAGGGGCGCACGTCGCCGTAAACGGTCGCCGCGAGCACAATCGCTGCGAGCGGCCAGGCAAGGAGCGTTGCTAGCAACCTTGGCTGTGTCCCAGTCCCTGGCCCCCTGAAAATGGGGAGCGTGTGCTCTAGTTGAGCACGAAACAGTGCGCCCGTAGCTCAGCGGATAGTCGCGTTCCCGGCTCGCGAGAGTGCTCGAACTGGCAGGGTGTCGCGACCGCCGACAGCTATCCGAACATCTCCGCCTGCTCGGCTACCTTGCTCCCGCCGATTGGCTCCGCCTGCTGGTACGCCGCTTCAGGGTCTAGGATCGCGGTGCAATGAAGATCGGTGAACTCGCCAAGACGCTCGGGACGACGCCAGAGGCCGTTCGATTCTACGAGCGCGAAGGGCTGTTGCCGGGACCGGCGGGGCGGGTCCTCGACCTGGCCGACAAGTGGGAGAGCATCCGCGTGGTCTTCGGGATCTGAAATCCGCCGCCGGCGTCAGCCTTGGGTCGATACGCCCGCCTCGTGAGCTGGCTGAAGTCGCAGCCGACGGATCGAAGGCGGCAGGGGCGGGTTCGACGTCACCCGGCCGCCGTCGGCATCGAGCCCGAGGATCGTTCTGATCGCGAGGAGCGGCGCCCCTGCACCGAGGACGCTCTGGGCCTCGTCCAGCGTGTAGATAGGAGGTCCGTGCTCAGACTGCCATCCCGCGCCGCCTGTTCTGAGGAGTGTCAGGCGAACACTCCGTGGGGAGTCTTGCGCACTACCGAAATCGCAAGAGAATCATGCGAACTCATTGCTGGACCGATCCTACTCCCGACCCTCTCCCACCCTGACAGCTTCGTATCGACGGGTCCGTACAGCCACCGTTAGCGACGGGGTAACAGCAACCTCCAGATCGCGGCGGCGATCCCGAGCGCGACAGCTGCTCCGCGGTCCACGAAGCGGTGCTGAGCAAACCATAGGTACGGGCTTTGAGGTCGAGCGCGAGAATCGAAGGCGCCGTGGGCGCCGCGGTCGCCCGGAAGGGGCTCGTAGAGGTTGTCGAGTCGGCCAGGCTCCTCTGGCTCGTCCTGCATCTGGCCATCCCAGCCGGCGCCCGCGAGATACCGATCCATCAAG
>JACDFU010000165.1 GCA_013815585.1 Chloroflexota bacterium | reverse complement strand
CAATGACGTGGCGTATGCCGGCCTGCGTCTGCATCAGCAGCCGCAGCACGAACGCGCCGTCCTGCTCGAGGAAGAAGATGTCGCGCGGCTTCTGCTGGTCGATGTAGCGGCCCAGGACGCGCAGGGCCTTCTCATTGTGGCCGGCGGCGACAAAATCGGGCTGCGGGGCACCGGCGCGCCGGCGCGCGACCGCCTCCTCCATGAAGCGCGAGATGTCGTCATCGAGAAACGTCAGGGTTTCCTTTCCCTGCCTGCCGACCGCCTCTCCCCAGACTCCGCCACCGCCCGCGGAGTCGGCCACGAGTCCCTGGACGATGAACCCGTCCGGCGCCTCAGCGAGCAGGATGTCGTACATCCCGCGCTGGTCCAGAAAGGCACCGATGGAGCGCAGAACTTCCTCGAAGTCCTGGCGGGGGCTGCCCTCGTAGATGCGCACCCAGGTTCCCTCAGGTGCCGGTCGTTTGGTCGATCAGGCCCCGGTCCTTGGCCCGCCGTTCGCTGACCCGGAAGGTCAGCATGGCACCGAGTGTAACGAGCACGGTCGTGGCCAGCAAACAGATCAGGAGCACCCAGCGATCGGGCTCGGTCACGCCGGTGAGCCGCGTGTAGAGCGATCCGGGCCCGGCGATCGAGGAGACGGCGTCAGGGAAGAGCGCCTCGCGGACAGCGGCGACCCACCATGTGAGCGGCGTGACGAGGCCGAGCGCCTGGACGGGCATGGGCAGCACGGCGAGCGGAAAGACCGCTCCGACCAGCAGAAACAGGGCGCCTGCCACGGCCTCCGGGTACGACCAGGAGTCCTGCCGCGTCTGCAGCACGACCGCCGCGAACACAACTCCCAGTGCGATGACGCCAGAGAGACCGAGTGCCATCGACGCCAGCAGCAGGGGCACGTCCATCACGGCCGGGTCGAACGGGACGCCGAGGAAGAGCACACCGACGGCGAGCGTGACGGCCGCCCCGATCCCGCCCATGGCGAAGCGCGCCGTGCCCCGGCCGAGCAGCAGCACCGCGAGGCTGGTCGGGCTGATGTAGAGGTACTTGAGCATCCTGTAGCGCTCGCGATCGTCGAGGACCGACATCGCCAGCCCCGAGAGGCCGGCGATCACGAAGGACCACAGGGCGCTGCCGACCACGATGAAGGCGCGGTACTCGTCGGCCCCTCCCCCGCTCACCACCTCGAGCATCACCACCAGGATCAGGGCGCCCGCCAGGGGCTTCGCCACTGAGTAGGTAAGGAAGAGGATCGGATCGGCCCAGTTGGCTTCGACTCGCCAGCCCAGCCGGGCCGCGGTCCGGTAGCCGCGCCACGTGTCCCGCCATCCGTCGCGTCTGGACCGGGTGGCGCGAAGCGCGTGGCGATCGAAGGCGGCCACCGTCGGCTCCATCCCGTCAGTCCCCCCGCGTAGTCAGGCGACCTTCATGTCGCGCCATCCGCTCGATGGTGCGGAGCATGAAGCGGGCCGCGAGCAGGAAGAAGCAGGTCATGGCGACCAGGAGCGCCGCCTCGATCTCGGGTGACGGCGTGCCGTACGTGGCGACGCCGCCAGGAAAGGCAAGCTGTCGCATGGCATCCAGGCCGACGGCGAGCGGCAGGGTCGAGATGGCCAGCGCACCCAGCATGCCCAGTCGCGCGACCGGAAAATTCAGGCCGGAGAGGAAATAGACCGGCTCCTGGAGGAGCTGCGCCAGGTGAAACGCCTCGCGGCCCCAGAGCAGGAAGAGGCTGGCAAGCACCATGCCGAAGCCATAGAGAGCCGTAAGCGTCAGCACGAAAACCGCCAGCAAGAGCACCCACTGGTCCACCCCGAAGCTCACGCCGTAGACGACGGTGCCGACGAGCAGGACGACGCCGGCGCGAAGGCAACTAGCGACGAGGCCGCCGAGAGCCATGCCCAGCAACACGCTCATCAGGTCGATCGGTGTCGTGAAGTACAGCTCCAGGTTGCCGGCGTCCTTCTCCCACCAGAGCTGCGCGCCCATCATCCAGACGACGTTGATCCAGAACGCCGTCATGGCCCCGCCGAGCACCACGAAGCCGATGTATTCGGCAGGTGCGTCGAGCGCGCGGTAGACGAAAACGAAGGCCGAGGTGGTCAGGAACGGCAGGAGCACCTCGAAGAAGGTCCACGAGGGCTCCCGCGCGAGCCCGATCAGTCGCGGGTAGGCCCGGCCGAACACGCTGCGCAGATTGGTGGCGAGCTGCCGCCGCGGGCTCCAGCGAGCGGCCTCCATCGGGCTGGCCGTGCGAGGCCGGGCAAAGATGGTCATCGGGCGACCGCTTCGTGGTGGCCATTGGAGCCGGCGCCGTCCTCGTCGAAGCCACGCCCGACGAGCTCCACGAACACGTCCTCGAGGCTGGGCTCGCTCTTGCGCAGGGCCACGATCTGAGCGCCCATCGAGCCCAGAGCGGTGACCACGCCACCGAGGGCGGTGTCGTTATCGAGGATGAGATTGAGCGTCTGCACGCCGTCGGGCGCCGGAGTTGTCCCGTCTGTGGCCGTGCTCGCGCTCACGACGCCGGGCAGCCCGGCAAGGGCGCCGGCACCGCGCTCCAGGCGATCCACCTCGAGCCGAAAGATCGACTCGCTCTGGACCCGATGCTTGAGCTCGTCGGGCGTGCCGATCGCCAGGATTCGCCCGTGATCAACGATGGCGATGCGCTCACAGAGCTCCTCGGCCTCGGCCATGTAGTGGGTGGTGAGCAGGATCGTGCGACCCGGCAGCGCATCCTTCCAGGTGCGCACCAGCTCCCTGACCGACCGGGCCGCTGATACGTCCAGCCCGAGCGTCGGCTCGTCGAGAAAGAACACCCACGGGTCGTTGAGCAGGCCGCGCGCGAAGTTCATCTTCTGTCGCTGGCCGGTGGAGAGCGAGGAGACCTTCTGGTTGCGCTGCTCGTCGAGGCCCACCGCCTCGATCAGCTCGTCGACGCGCTGCCAACCTTCCCGCGTGCCCAACCCGTAGAACTGGCTGAACATCCAGAGCTGCTCGCGGACCTGGAGCAGGCCGTATCCCGATTGCTCGCCGCCGGCGACGATGTTCATGAGGCGCCGGATCTGGCGGGTCTCGCGGGCCACGTCGAACCCGAACACGCGAGCCGTACCTGTGGTCGGCAGGAGCAACGTCGTGAGTATCTTGATGAGCGTCGTCTTGCCCGCGCCATTTGGCCCGAGCAGGCCGAAGAACTCGCCGGGCGCGACTTCGAGATCGATCCCATCGAGGGCGACGATCGGTTTGGGCTTCGTCTTGTAGACACGCCGGAGGCCGCGTGTCTCGATGGCGGGGACGGAAGGCAGGGACACCGAGCAAGGCCTCGAGCCGGAGGAAGGTCAACGGTCGACCGCGCACTGCGCGAAGCGCGCCAGCGTACGGACCGTCCCGACCGGGGCCCATTCAGGGCGGGCCGCTCACCAACCCCGGAGCCGCGACGTCAGCGGATGGTACACCCGAGGCTCACGCGGGCCCGGACGGTCGGGCGCCAACTGTCCACGCGGCCAGGTACCCAGCGGGCAGCGCCAGCAGCTCGCGCCTCCTCCAACGGAGGAAGGAGCTTCCGGCAGCACCTTCCTTCAGATATCCGTCAGGCGGCTACCAACCCGCCGCGCTGACTGCTGGGCGGCAATCTGCCTTCAAATATTCGTCCCCGTGCTCTTGGATCAGTCGCCAGGGCCGGGGGACTGCGGACTTCCTTCACCTACCCGTGGCAGGACTGGCTGAGGGGAGGAGAAGGCGATTTCGGGCCCCCCGAGCTGAAGGAAGCCCGGTCGGTTCCGTCCAAGACCACGGGGGTGACTACATGAAGGAACCCGGTCGCCGAACGAACATGGGCCTCGGCGGAGGCTAAACGGGCCTCGGCGGAGGCTAAACGGGCCTCGGCTAGCCTGAACAGTTGCCTCGGCTGAGGCTGAGGCGAGCCGCCGACGAATGAGCCTCGTTCGGAGCTCAGGGTCGGGGCTGGGCGGCCGTGAGCTCAGCGAGGGCACGGGCAATCCTGGCCGCAACCAGGGCGTTGTTCTCGATCAGCGCGACATTCGCCTCCGTGGATCGACCGCCCGTCAGCTCCGCGACGCGGGCAAGCAGCCACGGCGTCGAGGCCGCGCCCCGGATTCCCTGCGCATCAGCATCGGCGATCGCCTCGTCGGTGGCGGCGCGGGCTTCCTCGAAGGGAAGCGCCGCGGCGCGCGGCACCGGCAAGGCGACGACCAGGCCGGTCCCGAGCCCCAGCGACCAGTGCCGGACCGCGACGGCGGCCGCCTCGTCAGGCCCGCTGACGCTGAGAGGCGCGGCTCGGCCCGAGCCGCTGCTGTAGAACCCCGGCAGCTCGCGGGTGCCAAGGGCGATCAGGGGCACGCCTCGGGTCTCCAGGATTTCGAGGGTCAGGTCGATGTCCAGGATGGATTTCGGTCCCGAGCAGACCACGAGGACGGGCGTCCGCGCCAGCTCGTCGAGGTCGGCCGAGACGTCGAAGGTTCGTGCCGCACCCCGATGGACGCCGCCGATGCCACCGGTCGCGAAGACCCGGATCCCGGCCAGTCGCGCGGCGATCATGGTGGCGCTCACCGTGGTGCCGCCCCAGCCCCCACCCGCCAGCGCGTGGGCCAGGTTCTGCCGTGAAACCTTTGAGACGGCCTCCGCCCGGGCGAGCTCGGTGAGGGCCAACTGGTCCAGCCCGACCCAGAGCCGACCGTCACGCGTGACTGCGATCGGCGGATCCCACGAGCCCTCGTAACCGAGCGCGCGCTCGCAGATCCATTGCCAGGTCTTGCCCGCGTCGCGCGAGACGAGGATGCCGAACGTCGCGCGCAGAAAGATCGTGGAGCCGTCGCTGCTTGGCACGCACTCGATCGCCTGAGCC
>JACDFU010000057.1 GCA_013815585.1 Chloroflexota bacterium | reverse complement strand
GTTCTCGGTGAGGCCTCGGCTCATCAGGTAGAAGACCTGCTCCTGGCTGACCCTGCCCACCGTTGCCTCGTGGCTCATGTGGGTGTCGTCTTCCTGGATGTCGATGTAGGGGTACGTGTCGCTGCGGCTCTGGTCGTCGAGCATCAGCGCGTCGCAGCGAACGCTGGCGACGTCCCCGGTGGCGCCAGGCGCCACCTTGAGGTTGCCGCGATAGGTTGCCCGGCCACCGTCCTTGGAGACCGACTTGCTGACGATCCGGCTCTTCGTGTCCGGAGCCAGGTGCACTGCCTTGGCGCCGGTGTCCTGGTGCTGACCGGCTCCGGCCACGGCAACCGAGATGATGTCAGCTGTGGCATTACGTCCACGTAAATAAATACTCGGATACTTCATCGTGAGGCGGGATCCGGTATTCGCGTCAATCCACTCCACGGTTGCGTTCTCGTGGGCATGGGCGCGCTTGGTGACCAGGTTGTAAACGTCGTTGGACCAGTTCTGGATGGTCGTGTAACGGACCTTGGCACCGGGCAGCGCGATCACCTCCACGACGGCCACGTGGAGCGAGTCGGTGGCGTAGATCGGCGCCGTGCAGCCCTCGATGTAGTGAACGCTCGCGCCCTCATCAACCACGATCAGGGTTCGCTCGAACTGGCCGGTGTTCTCGCCGTTGATCCGGAAGTAGGCCTGGAGCGGGAGCGGCACGTCCACGCCCTTCGGCACGTAGACGAACGATCCGCCCGACCACACCGCGCTGTTCAGGGCGGAGAACTTGTTGTCCTCGGGTGGCACGACGGTTCCGAAGTGCTTCTTGAAAATCTCCGGATACTCGATCAGCGCCTGGTCGGTGCCCATGAAGACGACGCCGAGCTTGGTGAGCTCCTCCTTGACCGAGTGATAGACCACCTCGGAGTCGTACTGGGCACCGACACCGGAGAGGAACTGCCGCTCGGCCTCGGGGATCCCGAGACGCTCGAAGGTCTGCTTGATCTTCTCGGGGACGTCATCCCAGGACTTCTCCTCGCGCTCCGACGGCTTCCGGTAGTAGACGATCTTGTCGAAGTCGATCTTCGAGAGGTCGCCGCCCCAGGTGGGCATGGCGCGCTTCAGGAAGTGGTCGTAGCTCCGGAGCCGGAACCGGCGCATCCAGTCCGGCTCGTTCTTGATCGCGCTGATCTCCTCCACCGTGTCGCGGGTCAGTCCGCGCTTGGTCTCGGTGAGGTAGACGATCTCGTCCTTGAAGTCGAACTGCGACCGGTCGTTCGTGGTCAGCTCTCGCTGGGTGAGCGTCATCAAATCTCCTGGGGCGGGGCCCTCGGCGGGTCCCTGGAGGGATTTCAGCAATCCTGAGTGACATTATCGGAATTCCGGGCGATTCCGTCAACGAGCACCGGCGCGCGGGGGTCCCTCGGCGCTTCAGGCTCGGACGCGCCTCCGAGGACCTCAATGGCCGCCGCGATCCACGGCTCCAGTTGCGCGAGCTCGGCGACTGTCGACGCCGCGAAGCGGAGGGTATCGCTCGACTCAAGGACGTCCGTTCGGTGGGCCGTCAGCGAGTCAACGAACATGGCCAGGTCTTCGAGGTTACGCCGGTAGGCGTAGAAGGCGAGCAAGTCGGCATCAGGAGACGTGCGGCCGGGCGGCGTCCCGTACCGGTCGAGGAACGCCGCGAATCGACGGGCCGGGAAAAATGACGTCGCCGCGAACATGAACAGGTCGCATTCCGGGGGCGCCAGGACCGCACCGGGAGCCTTCAGGGCAGACGCCGGGACAGCGTTAGAAGAAGGTCGAGCACCAGGGCGGATCAGCCGCCGCGAACAGGCTATCGGCTTCGACCAGGGCGCCGGGGCGGTGCTCGTCCACGCCACGGGCGGCCACGGCATCGCGAAGTCGCACACCGCCCAGGTAGGCCGCGCCCAGAGCGGCAAGATCGAGCGTCAGGTCGGGGGCCCTGTCGGTGACCTTGCACGTCGCCCCGGCCGGGCCGGCCTCGAGCGCGATCCGGTGACGCACCTCACGCCCGGAGCCC
Source organism: Chloroflexota bacterium (assembly GCA_013815585.1). Taxonomy (GTDB): domain Bacteria; phylum Chloroflexota; class Limnocylindria; order Limnocylindrales; family CSP1-4; genus JACDFU01. Next base: position 12,881 of record JACDFU010000057.1, on the reverse strand, counting down.
CCGCCGGCACCCTGGATCGCCTCCAGGACGAGCAAGCCCTCCCGTTCGTAGGCGCGTGCAGCCAGGGCCTGGGCCGGATCGAGCAGGGCGACCCAGAGGCCGTCGCCCATGTCCGACGGCTCGGCCGCCCGGGCATTGGTCAGCAGCCAGGGCAGGCGCTCGGCCGGTCGTCGGCGCTCGGCCTTGATCGTAGCAACGGTGTCGACGTTCGCCAGGAACTGCCAGAGCGCGCTGTAGGCATCGTCGTTCAGGGCGTGCAGCTCGTCGACGTTCAGGATGTTGCGGGGCTGCCTCTGCGTCCACTTCTCCTCCGGCCGGTACCGGACATAGCCGTCCAGTTGACCCGAGGCGTCCCGGTGGAGGTAGAGGTAGCCCTTCCAGGTCGGCCCCCAGACCGACTCGCGGAGGCCAAGGTCGAGATCCCAGGTGAAGTCCCGCCTGCGTAGCTCCCCGGCCTGGCCGAGCCGCCACGCTTCGAAGATGTCCCTGATCGCGTCGCGGCTCTCCGTTGAGGGCTTTGCGAACTCGATCGAGCCCGTGCTCTCCGGGTGGAAGCGGGTGCCCGAGGCATCCAGGGTCCAGGTCGCGCAGGGGCTGGAGGGCCCGTATCCGAAGCGGCCATAGATCGCGTACTCCGAGGCGTACAGCACGGCCACGGCCTCGCCGCGCTCCCGGGCCGCGCGGTGCTCAGCCGCGACCATCTCGGTGAGAATTCCACGGCGGTGGTGAGTCGGCCGCACCGATACTCCCGCGACGGCGGAGCCGGGCAGCCGCTCGCCTCCGGGCAGCGTCAGCTCCGTTGCCCAGCTTCGGAAGGTCCCAACAATGGTCTCGCCCTCGAGCGCGCCCCAGACGCGCGAGTAGTCCCACAGCGGGCGGACCTCCTCGGCGACCTTGACCGTGTCGAAGGGCTCGAGGAAGGAGCTGCTGAGCGACTCCAGCCAGGCCGGGGTCTCTTCCTCGCGGATCGCTCTGATCTTGATGGTCACGGTCCGACACTAGCATCGGAGAGCGGCGCACCACACTGGACAGGTGCCCACGCGAACCCCACCATGGCGCCTCCCATGGCTCACGCGCTCTGGCCCTTGTTCGATCTGCGGCTCAGGACCGACCGCCTCGAGCTGCGGCTCCCGACCGACGACGAGCTTGCGATGCTGTGCTTGATCGCGATGGAGGGAATCCACGACCCTGGCGAGATGCCGTTCGGCTACCCTTGGACCAAAGTTCCCAGTCCGCGCTTCGAGCGAGAGTTTGCCCAGTTCCACTGGGGTCTCCGGGCCCGGTGGCAACCCAACGACTGGAATCTCGCGCTGATGGTCGTTGCGGACGGGCGGCCGATCGGCTCGCAGGATATCGGCGCACGCGACCTGGCCGTGCTCCGCACTGTTGGGACGGGCTCCTGGCTTGGACGCCCCTTCCAGGGGCAGGGTTTCGGAAAGGAGATGCGGCACGCCGTACTCGCGATGGCCTTCGAGCACCTGGGCGCCGAAGTGGCGGAAACGGATGCTCTCCTCGACAACGCGGCTTCGGCCGGCGTGTCGCGAGCCGTCGGGTATCGGGAGAACGGCCTGGGAAGGCTCGCGCCGCAAGGTCGAGCACGTGACACGCAGCGATTTCGCCTGACAGCCGCGGAATGGCGCGACAGGCCCCACCCTACCGTTGCGGTCGAGGGACTCGAGCGATGCCTGGAGCTGTTTGGAGTCCCAGCGTGACCGAAGGTCGCCCGCTCCTCGAGGAAAGTCGTTCCCTGTTGCCGCAGATGGTGGCTGTCCGGCGACAACTCCACCGGCGCCCGGAGATCGGCCTCGGCCTCCCCGAGACGCAGCGGACCGTCGTTGACGAGCTCGCGAAGCTCGGCCTGGCACCGCAGCTCGGGCGCGCGGTCAGCTCGGTGACGGCAACGATCGACGGTGGGCAGGCAGGCCCCACCCTAATCTTGAGGGCCGACATGGATGCTCTCCCCCTCCAGGAGGAGACCGGGCTGGACTTTTCCTCCGAGATCGACGGCGTGATGCATGCCTGCGGGCACGACACGCATGTGGCGATGCTGCTGGGTGGAGCTCGTTTGCTGGTCGAGCGTCGGGAATCGCTGGCCGGTCGGGTGCTCCTGATGTTCCAGCCGGGGGAGGAGGGCCACCACGGGGCCCGATCCATGCTCGAGGAGGGCCTGCTCGACGACCTGGAGGGTAAACAGGCGCCCACGGGCGCGTTTGCGCTTCATATCGGCACCCGGTATCGGAGCGGGACCATCAACCTGCGCCCGGGACCGCTCCTGGCCAGCTCGGACGTGCTGCGCATCTCCGTCCGGGGCCGCGGCGGACATGCCTCCGCTCCGCACCTGGCCGCCGATCCGATCACGACGGCAGCCCAGGTCATCCTCGCGCTCCAGACGATGGTCACCCGGAGCATCGATGTCTTCGACCCGGCCGTGATCACGATCGCGAACGTGGTTGCGGGCACCACCAACAACATCATTCCCGAGTCGGCCTTTTTGCAGGGCACCATCAGGACCGTCTCCGAGGAAACCCGCGGCGCTGTCCGGGATCGCGTGCGCCGGGTGGTGGAGGGCACCTGCGCGGCGGCCGGCACGGTGGCCGAGCTGGAGATCGAACCGGGTTACCCGGTGACGATCAACGACGCCGGTTTCACCGATCTCGTCGCGGAGGTCGCTGGGACGCTCGTTCCGCCGGATGAGGTGGTGGACCTGGCGGCGCCGATCATGGGCGCGGAGGACTTCTCCTACCTCCTCCAGCGCGTTCCCGGAACGATGGCCTTCATCGGCGCGAGAGCTCCAGAGCTCGACCCGGCAACCGCGCCGCAGAACCATTCGAACCGCGTCGTCTTCGACGAGTCGGTCATGCCGGTCGGCGCGGCCATGTACGCGGGCGTCGCGCTGCGCCACCTCAGGAGCTGAGTCCAGGCCGGGCCAACCCTGTTGCGCGTCCGACGGCGGACGCCCGAGCCGCACCGTACGGATGGGTGATGGCCGGTCGAGCCGGCCGCGGACTAGTGTCGTTCCGATGACTGTCACTGTCCCTGCCCCTGCCCTGAAGCCCGTCGAGCGCTCCGTTCTGCCACGCCTCTCCCTTGCGCGCTGGCGCGACGATCCAGTGCTGTTCGTTTTTGTCGTCGGCGTGGCGATCGTCGCCCTGCTCTTCACGCTCACCGCGCTCAACGCGGGTGGCCAGGCCTCCCTCTGGGAAAACGCTCACTGGACCGCGGGAGTTGCCGTGGCACTGGCCGTCACGCTCCTTGCCGCTCGCCGTTCCGAGGGCAGAGCCGCTCTCATCAGGGGATGGCTTGCCATTTCGCTGGCTGTCTACTTCGTAGGGCAGATCATGTGGGACGTCCAGGTCGCCAACAGCTACCTGGCCGTGCCCGCACCTTCGGACATCTTCTATCTAGGCTCGACCGCCGCCGCGGTGGTCGCCCTTGCCGTTGCGGTGCACGGGCGAGTCAGCAACCTGGAGGAACGGGCGGTCTACATCGATGCCGCGTTGGTCTTCTTCGCGATCAGCACAGGCGTGCTGGCGCTGTACGAGCCGACGGCGGCGCAGAGCGGTCTCGCTGGATTCGTGTTGCTCGCCTATCCGATCTTCTTCATGGCGACAGCCGGTGCCGCCCTCGTCGGCGCGTTGGCCGGCCGGGAGAAGCCGGGATTCCGCGGAGCGTACGTCGCGCTGTTCGGCTTTGCCTTGAACGGGCTGGCCTGGTTGATCTGGATCGAGGCGTCGCTCACGGCGTTCCCCGGACCGGGCAGTCCGATCAACTACCTCTTCACGATCGCCATGCTCCTCGTCGGCTTCGGGGCGGCGACCTGGACCGACGAGGTTTCCGAGAGCCCGATCTACGCGGGGATCGCGAGCACGCTGCGTGGCGCACTGCCGTCGGGGGCATTGCTGTTCAGCGTTGGCATCCTGATCTTCCAGACCACACCCGCCGTGAACGGGATCCAGGCGCTGCACGTCGCCCCCGCGATCGTGGTCGCCCTGTCCCTGGTGCGGCAGTGGGTGCTGTCCCGCGAGAACGGGCGCGTTCTCGAGCAGGTGCGCAGCTCAGTCGAGCGGGAACAGCTGTCCCGCGAGCGCGCCCAGGAGTCGCTGGACGCTCAGCGCGAGCGCGCCCAGGAGTCGCTGGACGCTCAGCGAGAGAGCGAGACGCGCTACCGCTCGACCGTCGACACCTTCAATCGCCTCTCCGAACGGATCAGCTTTGCCTCGACGGACACGGACGTGGTGTCGGCCGTCGCCATCGCCATGCCGCGGTTGGTACCGAGCTGCCGCGGCGACGTGCTGCTCCAGAACCCATCCGAGGATCGCCTGATCGTGGCTGCCGCCTGGGGAGATGATCGGCCGGCCATTGGCTCTTCGCCGCCGATCGACAAGCCCATCCAGTGCCCCGGCATCCGGCGCGGCTCGCCGTACCAGATCGCCGATGCCAGCGATGACCTCTCGCCGGGCTGTCCGGCCCATCCGGCGTCCCAGGGCTCGGTCCTCTGCGTGCCGATGCTGGCCATGGGGCAGATCATCGGTGTGGTCCATCTACAGCGCCCTGAGGTCGACGCCTTCGAGATCGATACGCAGTACCAGGCCTCGCGGGTGGCTGAGCAGGCAGCTCTGGCCCTCGCCAACGCCCGACTCGTCCGGACGATGGAAGGCCTGGCCATGACCGATCCGCTCACCGGCCTCCACAACGCCCGGTTCTTCGACCCGCTGATGGACCGCGAGCTTGCCGCGGCAAGCAGGGAGGGCCGCTCGCTGGCGGTGGCGATGATCGACCTGGATCATTTCAAGCAGTTCAACGACGCACACGGACACCCGGCAGGCGACGAGGCGCTGCGCGCTTTCGCGCGGACGGTCCTCGGCGCAATCCGCGAGTCCGATACGGTCGCCCGCTACGGTGGCGAGGAGTTCGTGGTGCTCCTGCGGAACACGGACCTCGATGGAGCCGCCCGCGCTGCGGAGAAGATCCGCACCGCCCTTGAGCTGCTGGTGGTCGAGATCGGCCCCGGGCGCTTCGGGAGGATCACCGCCTCGTTCGGCGTTGCCAGCACCGACGCCCAGGGCAGCGACCGCCTCGAGCTGCTGAAGGAGGCTGACCAGGCGCTCTACGAGGCCAAGCAGCTCGGTCGGAATCGCGTCGTCGCTGCGCCGCGACTCATTCCCCCGGTCGGCGCCGCCGCCCATCCTGCCTTCCGTCGCGAGCCGGCTCTGGTCGCCAACACAGCCTCTCCCGGGCTCGAGGAGCAGGCTGCAGGCTGAGCCCTCCGCGAGCTGAGAGGCGCCGCGCGCCGCGGATCGCACGCGAGGCCTCCCGGTGCCGTACGCTCTGCGGCATCGAAACGCCCCGATCGACGGGCTCGGCGCCGAGCTCGTCATCAGACCTCGCAGCGCGCCCCGGGTCGACCCACGCGGCAGGGCCCGGTCGCATCGTCCTTCTCGATCCTGAACCCGCCCGGCGTGGCCGGCTGGTCGCCGCACTCCAGGCCGCGGGTCACGAGTGTCTGGTGGCTGCGGATGAGGCCGAGGCACTCGAGCTGAGCGACGACCAGACGCACATGCTGGTCGTCGGCGATCTCGGCCGAGGTGGCCGTGCGACCGCCGAGGTGATCGATTCGCTCAAGCGCAGCGCCCATCCCGGCGGACTGCCGCCGATCCTGGTGACCGGTGTTGACGGCCTGGCGGAGCGCGTGCAGGTCCTGCGTGCCGGGGCAGATGACTACCTGGCAGGCGCGCTGGAACCGGAGGAGCTCGTAGCCCGGATCGAGGCCCGCCTGCGGGGCCGCGCCGCCCTCGCGGCGCGCATCGAGAACGACCTCCGTGCTCGAGCCGAGATCGCGCTGTCCCTGAGTCGGCTTCACACGGATATGACCCCCGAAGGAACGGCCGCGGCGATCTGCGAGGAGCTCGCTCGACGAAGAGAGCTTCCCCTGGTTGCCATCCTGGTCTTTACTCGCGAGGGCGCAGCGGTCCCGCTGGCACTCCAGGGCAGCCCGGACGTACCGTGGAGCGTCGGCAGCTCCCTTCCTGCGCGTACTGGGCGCACGCTGCGGCAGCGCGCGGCCCAGGGGCCCTGGACTCAGCAGCAACGATCCACCCGGCGCCACGGGCCGGGCCGCGCGACGCTCGCTGAGCTGGGCGTCGCCGCAACGATCAACGCCCCTCTCACCGCGCGCGGCGACCTGCTCGGCCTGCTGGTCGTGGGAACCAATGCAACCGACGCTCGGAACGGGGACGACTTCAGCCTCGGACTGCCTGCGGTCATCGACTTCGCCGCGATCACCGCCGCCTTGCTTGCGCCGGCGCTCGAACGACGATTGGCGACCGGCGACCAGCGAACCGAACTGGCAGCGATCATCGCCACCGAGGCCTTCACCCCGGTCTTCCAGCCGATCATCGAGCTCGGCAGCGGCAGAGTCGTCGGCTACGAGGCGCTCACGCGATTCCACGACGGGGCCGACCCGGAACTGCGCTTCAGCGAGGCTGGACGCCTGGGGCTGGGAATCGAGCTCGAGACCGCCACCCTGCGCGCCGCGCTTCGCGCCAGCCAGGCGCTGCCGCCTGACGCCTGGCTCAGCCTCAACGTCAGCCCGGCGCTGATCCTCCAGGGCACCACGCTGGCAGACGTCATCGGCCTAGAGCAACGCGGCCTCATGCTCGAGCTCACCGAGCACGATCCAGTCGACGACTACGCGCTACTGCGGACAGCGCTGGAGGGCCTGGGCGAGGGCACGCGGCTCTCGGTCGACGACGCGGGATCGGGCTACGCCAGCCTGCAGCACATCCTCGCTCTGCGGCCTGCCTACGTGAAGCTCAACATCGCCTTCGTGAGCGGTCTGCACGACGATCCCGCGCGCCAGGCCATGGTGGCCGGCCTGCGCCATTTCGCCACGCAGACCGGCAGCGAGCTCATTGCCGAGGGTGTGGAGACCGCTGACGAGCGGCTGGCCCTCGATCAGCTCGCCGTCCGGCTCGGTCAGGGCTATCTGCTCGGGAGACCTGCGGCGCTGGACTGAGGAACTGCCGGCGTCCGACCCGTACAAAGGTTCCATTGCCGCCGGAACCGCCTCGGCGTAGGTTCAGCGATCTTGATGGCCCACGCAGCCGCCCCCTCCCCTGACGCCTTCGCCGCCGATCTCGAGGCCACGTTCGAAGCCGAGGTCGAAGAGCGGCTCCCTGCCATGGTTTCGGCCGCTCGCAAGCTCGAGCGCCCGGAGGGCGCGGAAGGCAGATCAGCCGCCCTCGAATCGCTGTTCCGGCATGCGCACAGCCTGAAGAGCGGTGCGCAACTGGTCGGTTGGGTCCCGATGGCAAAGCTCGCGCATGCCCTGGAGAGCCGCCTGGCGCGCGTCCGTTCGGCACCGGCCGGAGCCCTGGACGTGGAGCCGATTCTCAATGCGATCAAAACGCTTGGCAGGCTCCGAGGGCCGGATAAACGAAGCAACGCTGCCGTCGCACGGATCGTCCGGCAGCTGGAAAAGGACTTCGGGCCGAAGCTCGCTCTCGTCCCGCCACCCGATCCCCGGGTCGAGGTGTCGGCGGCCGCTGGTGGTCGCCCCGAGCCTCCAACCGCCGGCAGGACGCCCGCGGCGCGTCGCCGCCGCGCCACGCTGCCGGTTTCAACGGAGCGGCTGGAGGCCGTGGTCCATCGAGCGGTGGACCTGATCCCGGTCCGCGAGGCTGCGCTGGCGCAAGCCGCCAGGTTGCGCGCGCTGGCGCGATCAGCCGACCGGGGACAACGAGAGCGCCTGGCCGAGCATGCACGAGCGGGCGGCCTGCGTCGCCCGCGGAAGGGCGGCATTTCCCAGATCGAGGCGCTTTTCAACGATGTGGAGCTGGTGCGCATGGCGGAGCTGGCCAACGAACTTCGCAGTGCCGCTCATGCGGCGACACGCGATGCCCGTCGGCTGAGCCGCCTGATCGATGGGCTCGAGGGTGACCTCCTCCGCCTGCGGCTGGTGCCGTTCGGGTCGCTCTTCCGCCAGTTCCATCGCCTGGTGGCCGAAACTGCCCAGGCGTCCGGACGCGAGGTCAGGCTCGAGGCGGTTGGCTGGCAGACGCCGCTGGACCGCGACATCCTCTCGGCCGTCAAGGACCCCTTGATCCACATGCTTCGCAATGCCGTCGACCATGGGATCGAGGCGCCCGCCAAGCGCCGTGCCCAGGGAAAGCCGGCGACCGGCGTCGTCGTCCTCGCTGCCACCCAGCGCGGCGGGGAAATCGTCATCGAGGTCGCGGACGACGGAGCAGGGATCGACGTGGAGGCCCTCGGGCGGCAGGCGACAGAGATGGGACTTGACGGGGCGGCTCCGGGGGCCCCGGTCACCAAGCCCTACGCGGTCCTGTTCCAGCACGGGTTCTCGACCGCTGGACAAGTCACGGAGATCTCGGGCCGAGGAATCGGACTCGATGTGGTTCGCGAGCAGGTGACCGAGCTGGGAGGCGCGATCGACGTCGAGTCTACGCCCGGCCGCGGTTCCCGCTTCACGCTCCGGCTGCCAGTGACGCTCTTCTCCATCCGGGCCCTGGCCGCTTCAGCGGAGCGTAGCGCCGGACCAGGCCCGGACGGCTAGATGCGCTCGAAGAAGACGCCGATGAGCAGCAACAGGGTGGCCGCCACGAAGGCATAGATCCCGATGTTGTCCGGCAGGATCTCACCGAAGGTGCCGGCCATGCCCACCAGGATGAGCACGAGTGCCACGATGATCGTTCGAGCACGCGGGGCATGCTGCGTCCGGTACACGGCTCAGATGCCCGGCAGAAGCGAGCCGGTCACCAGCAGGACCGGCGACAGGAAAAGCGCCAGATAGGCCAGGTCCCGATCCAGCTCGAAGCCGAACTGCCCGACCAGATCCGTGACCACCTCGAGCGGGACGAGGGTCCCCGCCAGCCCGATCACGAGCAGCGCAACGGCTGCCAGCACGGTGATCATCCGCGGGGGGTTGGGGCGAAGCCGCATGGTCAGGCCGGATCGAGCCTCAACGTGGTGGGCAAGGTTTCGGGCTGGAGCATCGACTGGGTGGCGGGGCCGCCAACGTATTTTCGCTCCAGCGCCTCGCTGGCGCGCGCGATCGAGGCCGGATCCGGCGTTGCCACGGCCCGGAAGTCGATGCGGTGCCCGGCAACCAGGAGGGCGCCGCTCGGGTTCGCCTCGAGATCGCGGTACCAGCGGCCGCGCGGCCCCCGTACCGACCGGACGAACACCTCGTCGCCGTCAACGACCACCCAGATCGTCGTGCGGCGTTCGGGGCCTGAGCGCGGCTGCGTGAGGATCCGCACCTCCCCGGTGCGGCCGAGGAGCGAGAGGGTCTCGGGCGGAAATCTGCCTGTCACGTAATCAGGGTAGCCCGGGAGCTCGGCAGACCGGCGAGAATGCGCCGGGGTGGCAGGCAGCGGAAGGGAAAAGCCGGGAACCGGGAAGGCAGGAATGAAAGAGCAGCCATTCGATTTCGTGATCATCGGGGCAGGCCCGGCCGGCGAAGCCGCTGCCTCGCTCGCCCGGAAGCGCGGTGCCTCGGTTGCCGTCGTGGACCGCGACCTTTTCGGCGGCGCGTGTCCCTTCTGGGCCTGCATGCCCTCCAAGGCGCTCCTGCATGCGGCGGCGGTCCACCATGCCGGCGGCGACTATGACTGGCCCCGGGCGTCGGCGTTCCGTGACTGGATGATCAACCGTGAGGGCATCGACTATCCCGACGATTCCAGCCATTTCGAGAACCTCAATAGCATCGGGGCCAGCCCGATCCGGGGTACTGCGCGCATCGTCGGGCCAGGTCGGGTTGACGTGGCCCAGGACGGGTCCTCCCGCGCCCTCGATGGCCGGAACCTGGTGGTGGCCGTGGGGTCGCATTCGAAGGTCCCGTCGATCGAAGGCCTGGAGGAGATCGAGCCCTGGACCAACGTGCAGGCCACGACGGCGCGCGAGCTACCCCGCAGCCTCGTCATCCTCGGTGGCGGACCCACGGGCGTGGAGCTGGCCCAGGTCTACGCGCGCTACGGTGTCCCAACGGTGATCATCGACTCCAACCCGCGCCTGCTGTCGCGCGACCACCCGCGCAACTCGGAGGCCGTGGCCAACGCGCTCCGGGGCGACGGCGTGGACGTGCGCCTGGGGACGCGTTCCCTGAAGGTGCGGCCTGCGGCCGGGGCAGAGAATGCACACGTCGTGGAGCTTTCGGACGGCTCGACCGCTGAAGGGCACGAGATCCTGCTCGCGGTCGGACGGGAGTTTCCTTTGGCAGGCCTCGGGCTGGAAGCGGTCGGGGTCAGCCCGGACGAGCGGGGGGCGATCCACCCCGACGAGCAGCTGCGTATCGCGGAGGGCGTCTTCGTGGCCGGCGACCCAGCCGGCCCAGAGCTCCACACCCACCTGGCGCACTACCAGGGCGAGATGGCGGTGCGGATCGCGCTTGGGGACGACGTCCGTCCTGACTACACGGCGATCCCGCGTGCGACGTACACCGACCCGGAGGCAGCCTCGGTCGGCCTGACGCTGGAACAGGCCCGAGAGCAGGGGATTGACGCGTTCGAAGAGACGGTCGACCTGGCCGGGACCGCCAAGGGGAACGTGACGGAGGCAACGGGCCACGTCACGCTGATCATCGACCGCGGCTCGAAGACACTCGCAGGGGCCGCCATCGCGGGCCCGGGCGCCTCCGAGGCGATTCACGAGGCCGTGCTGGCCGTGAAGCTGCGCGTCCCGCTCGCCACGCTGGCCGACACGATTCACGCCTTCCCCACGGTGGCGCGGGCGATGGGTGGCCTCTTCGCGTCGGCCGCCGCAAAGCTGGAGTGACCGGCCGGCGCGACGGCGCGCGCTTCCTGGCTCCCTGCTGCGTACCGCCGCTTCCTGGCTCCGGCCTCGTGCCGCTATTAGTGCCGCTTACGCACCACGCGCGTAGTACGTCCGAGGGTGCCACCTGGCCGCCGCTCCAGGATGCTGTCCTGGCGTCGCCCGAGAGGCAGTGGCGGGCCACGTATGCACAGGATGCTGCTTGATGGCTCCGATCAGGCCGCTTACGACGCAAACCGCGGGTTTAGTACGCACCCCACGCGTAAGTGGCCCCGAAACCGGGCCTCGAGGCGGTTAATACGCACCCCATGCGTAAGTGGTCCATTTGACGGCAGTGCGGCCTTTGATCGCCCCGCTGCCGGGCCGTCTCGCACGCAAGGCGACTGCAAGGGCAGGGCCGGGGGACTTCAGCCGGCGTGACCTGGGCGGCCGAAACGATCGATCCACTCGAAAACACGTGAGCACCCTGCTCGCGTGCACCGGATCGACAGGAGTGAGCCTCATGGGACTCTTCGAAAGCCTTCTCGGAGGCGGACAGCAACGCCAGGAATACCAGGACTTCATCGGTCGGTACGAGACCGGTGCCCCCTGGGACGGAATCTCCGACGACGAGGCGGTCAACCGGTACCAGCAGGTTGCCGGCCGCATCCCGCCGGAGATGTACCAGGAGTCGGCACAGGAGGCCTTCTCTCGCCTCTCGCCCCAGCAGCGCGCCGAGTTTGCCGCGCACCTGCGCCAGCGAGCCCAGCAGCAGGGCGTCAACTTCCAGGATTACGATCAGGACGGGGTCGATGATCGCTACGAGAACCCGGCCGACCTAGCCCGTCTGACGAGCCGGATGCAGCAGCGCCAGCCCGGCCTGCTCGAGGGCCTGCTCGGGGCCGGCGGCGGCGGGGCCATGGGTGGAGCCATGGGCGGCCTCAGCGGCATGCTCGGCGGTGGTGGCGGTGGTGGTGGAGCGGGCGGCATGCTTGCAAACCCCCTCGCCAAGGCCGCACTGGCTGGGATTGCCGCGATGGCCGCCCAGAGAATGATGGGCAGTCGGTAGCCGAGATACCACTAGCTGGCCGGGCGGGGAGACCCGAATGACGAAGCCGGGTGGCGCGAGCCACCCGGCTTCTCTGTCACTCCCGGCGGGCGCTCAGCCGGCGCCGGTGTCGCATTGGCCGGGGTCCCCGCTCTGGTAGCCCGTCAGGAACCATTCCTGGCGCTGGGCGGACGAACCGTGGGTCCAGGTATGGGGGTCGACCTGTCCCTGCGCGCGCTGCTGAATCCGATCGTCGCCGACCGCGGCGGCGGCGTCGAGGGCGGACGCGATGTCGGACTGCGTCAGCTGCTGGAGGTAGCCTGTCTCAACCGCGTTGCCGGCCCACGCTCCCGCGTAGCAATCGGCCTGGAGCTCGAGCTGGACGGCCTCGCCGCCGGCCCCGGCAGCAGGCTGGCCGCCCCGGCCGAGCGTCCCAGTCAGGTTCTGGACGTGGTGCCCGTACTCGTGCGCAATGACGTACGCCTGGGATAACGGCCCTCCACTGGCCCCGAACTGGCTCTGGAGCTGGTCGAAGAAACCGAGATCGATATAGATGAGGGCATCAGCCGGGCAATAGAAGGGGCCGACGGCGGAGCTGGCGACGCCACAGCCGGTTTCGACCTGCCCGCTGAAGAAGGTCGTGTCTGCCGGCTGGTATCGCTCCCCAGCCGCAGCGAACGCGTCCTCCCAGTAGGCCTGGATGCTGTTGACGTAGCCGACGATCCGGCAGTCCTCGCGCTCGTTGGCGTCGGCGCCGGTGCGGCACGTCTGACTCAGCTCGGCGCCGCCCTGATCCTGCTCGCCGATCCTGGTGTTCGTCAGGTCTTCGAATCCGCCGGTCGAGCCACCGCCCAGGTTGCCGGTGAGGGCCAGAAGCACGAACAGGATCACGGTCCCGATCCCGCCACCGCCCACGGCCATCGCCCGGCCCCCGCCAAGTCCGCCTGCGCGGCCGCGCAGGTCGCGAACCTGGCCGGTGTCAAGCCTGACGTTTCGTCTGAACATGGGGGCCAGCATCCCTGTGGAGGGGTGGCGGGGGAAGACCTCACCCGCGCAGGTACGTTAC
>JACDFU010000056.1 GCA_013815585.1 Chloroflexota bacterium | reverse complement strand
AATGCCGCTTCGTTCGCCGTCGTGGCCGTCGTTCTGCTCGGCCTGCCGCCCGGCAAGGCCGCCCGCGGTGAGGAAGCGGTGGACGAGGAGCGCGAGGATGGCGCTGGGGGCGGCCCGGCTCCGAGCTGGCGAGCTGCGACGCGGGTTGCGGCAGGACCACTGGTGCTCGACCTTGCAACGAGCTTCGCCGGTGGTGGCATGAACGTTCTGATCGTGGTGATCGCCGTCGACGTTCTCGCCGCCGGTGAGGCGGCCACCGGTTACCTGAACGCGGCGACCGGCGTGGGCGGCGTCGTGGCGGGGCTGATTGCGGGTGGCCTCGTGGCTCGCCGGCTCGACGTGCCGATCGTGGCGGGGGCGGTCGTGGGCACGCTGGGCTTCATCGCGCTCGGATTGACCAGGGAACTGCCCGTGGCCCTGGTGGCGATCGCGGTGGCCCTCGGGGCCGTGCTGCTCCTCGACATCGTGAATGTGACACTCGTCCAGCGGGCCGTTCCGGATGCATTACGCGGCAGGGTCATGGGCATCATCCAGACGACCGGGACGCTGGCCATGGCGGCGGGGTCGTTTGCCCTGCCCGTTCTCGCCGGTCGGATCGGGGTCGGTCCGGTCATCGTTGGGACGGGTCTCGTCGTCGCATCGGTGGCGGGTGTGGCGCTGGTGCTCCTCAGACAAGCTGGCGTGCTCGAACCGGTTGCCATTGATCCGGCACGCCTTGCGATCCTGCGGCACTCGATCCTGGGGACTCTCCCGCCGGCACGACTGGAGGCGGCTGCCCAGCGCCTCGCAGCCATGGTCGTGACTCCAGGTCAGGTGATCATCGAACAGGACGCGCCCGCTGATCGCTTCTACCTGATCGATTCGGGGCGGTTCGCGGTGACGCAGCGCGATGCTGAGGGCACGGAGGTTCCCCTGCGGGTCATGGGTCCCGGCGAGGTCTTCGGCGAGATCGGGCTGCTCACCGGCGGCGTCCGGACCGCGAGGGTCTCGGCCGAGACGCAGGGACGCCTCTGGGCGCTCGATCGCGATCAATTTCTTGAGCTCGTCAGCGCGGGAGCCGGGCTGTCCACGCGTCTTCTGGATCTTCATCGTGGGGTACGGCTGGTCAGCGAATAGCGTGCCTGACACGCCGACCCGCTGATAGCATCGGCGCTCCGATGCGTGATCCCCGTCGCTATTACCTGACCACCGCGATCGCCTACCCGAACACCATGCCGGGGCTCCACACGCTGTACGAGGTGATCGGCGCGGATGTCATCGCGCGCTGGCACCGGATGTTGGGCGACGAGACCTGGTTCCTGACCGGCACCGACGAGCACTCGGTCAATATCGCCCAGGCCGCCGAGCAGCGAGGCCAGGACACCAAGGCCTTCGCAGACGAGATGGTTGCGCTCTTCCAGTCAGCCGAGGAAGCGCTCAACATCGCGCCCGACCGCTTCATCCGGACCACCGATCCGGACCACCGGGTTGCCTCCCAGGAGATGGTCAGGCGCGCCTACCGCAACGGCGACCTCTACCTGGGCACCTACGAAGGCTGGTACTGCCCCAACGAGGGGTTCAAGGCGCCCAGCGACCTGATCGAGGACGCGCAGGGCTTCCATTGTCCCAACCACCCCACCGTCGAGCTCCAGTGGCTGACCGAGCGCAACTGGTTCTTCCGGCTCTCGGCCTACCAGGAGCGACTCGAGCGCTACTACGCGGAGCACCCGGACTGGGTGCAGCCGGAGTTCCGCCGCAACGAGATGCTCGGATTCATCCGCGGCGGCCTGGAGGACTTCTCGATCAGCCGCGAGACCTTCCGCTGGGGAATCCCGTTCCCCGTCCGCGAAGACGGCTCCGATGCGTTGCTGCCGGACGGCTCACCCGACCCGGCCGCAGGCACCATCTACGTCTGGTTCGACGCCCTCGTCAACTACCTCACCGGCGTCGGCTTCCCGGCCGACATGGCGACCTTCGAGAAGTGGTGGCCGGCTGACCTCCACGTCATAGGCAAGGACATCAACCGCTTCCACACGATCGCCTGGCCGGCGATGCTGATGAGCGCCGGCATGCCGCTGCCGAAGCTTGTCTGGGTGCACGGCTTCATGCACGTCCAGGGCGAGAAGATGAGCAAGAGCCGGGGCAACTTCTTCGATCCGAACGACATGGTCAGCGCGCTTGGCTCTGACGGGGCGCGCTATGTGACGCTCCGCGAGGTCGCCTTCGACCGGGACAGCGACGTCTCCTGGGACACGTTCACCCGCCGCTACAACGCGGACCTGGCGAACGACTTCGGCAACCTGGTGAACCGGTCCGTGACCATGGCCAACCGCTATCTGGACGGTGAGCGACCCTCGCCATCCCGAGACGGCCCGCTCGGCGCGAAGTGGCCCGAGGTGCTCGAGCGCTACCAGGCGCGGCTCGAAGGCCTGCTGCTGCACGATGCGATGGCAGTGCTCTGGGAGTTTGTCGGTGCCGCAAACCGGTACGTCGACGCCGAGCAACCTTGGACCATCGCCAAGCAGGTGAAGGACGGCGACAAGCCGGCCGGGGAGCGCCTGGGCCGTGTTCTCGGGGACCTTCTGGAGGCGTGCCGGCTCATCGGACTGGCGGCCGCTCCGTTCCTGCCGGCGACGGCTCCGCGCGTTCTGGCACAGCTCGGCTACGAATACCCGTACGCCGCGGAGGGAAAGGGCGGTCCGCCCCTCCTGGAGCAGCTCCAGTGGGCTGCTCACTCCGAGGAGGACGGGCGGCTGGGCTCTCCGGAGCCACTCTTTCCCCGCTTGGAAGCCGACCCCGCATAGGCGTACGATCCAGTGGCTGTCATATCGGCGAACAGGAGGCGCAACGATGGGCGACAAGGGCACCGGGAGCAAGGGCGGTGGAAAGAAGCCCAAGGGTGGTGGCAAGAAGGTGAAGAAGGCCGCGGCCGGCACCAGCTAGCTCGAGGTCTCCGACCCTCTGTCCGCGCGCTGGGCGATGCGGCTCGTTGACTCCCACGCGCATCTGCAGGCCGAGCGGTTCGCGGGGGACGCGAACGCAGTGCTCGTCGAAGCCCGAGCGCACGGCGTGGAACGCCTCCTCAATCCGGGCTGGGACCTCGCCTCATCAGAGGCGGCGATCGCGCTTGCCCGCGAGCATGACTGGGTCGATGCCGCGGTCGGGATCCATCCCCATGCCGCCGGCAGCGTCGTTGAGGGGACCTGGGCACGAATGGCGGAGCTTGCTCGCGACCCCGTTGTTGTCGCCGTCGGAGAGACGGGGCTCGACTACGATCGCCTCTTCTCCTCCCGGGAGGCTCAGCTCGCGGGGCTGCGCCGCCATATCGAGCTCGCCCTGGAGGTGGGAAAGCCGCTCGTCCTCCACTGCCGCTCGGGGCGTGGCGAGCGGAACGCCCAGGACGACCTGATCGTGGAGCTCAGGCGGGCAGGTCTGGACGGCCGCCCATGGCGCGAGCCATTCCCCGACCGTCCACCCGCAGTGCTCCACTCCTTCTCGGGGCCTGTCGACTATGCGGCCGCATCCCTCGAGCTGGGCCTTGCGGTCAGCATCAGCGGCCTCTGTTTCCGAAAGCAGGAGGAACCGACAGCCGAGGTCGCCCGCCTCGTTCCCGAAGACCGGCTCCTCGTCGAGACGGACTCGCCGTACCTCCCGCCACCTGGCGCAAACCGGAATCGCAACGAGCCCCGCTGGGTCGAGGTGACGGCTCTGTGGGTCGCCGAGCGGCGGGAGATTCATCCGGACGCACTGGGCGAGCAGCTCGTCACCAATTACGAACGCATCTTCCGGTCCAGCCGCTGACCGACGCAGCGGGCCGCGCGGAGGTCAGTCCAGCCGGCCGCGAAAGAGCTC
The DNA here is from genome assembly GCA_013815585.1 of Chloroflexota bacterium. Lineage (GTDB taxonomy): Bacteria > Chloroflexota > Limnocylindria > Limnocylindrales > CSP1-4 > JACDFU01. The sequence goes on along the minus strand of JACDFU010000056.1, from coordinate 11,089 downwards.
CGTGTGCACCGCGTCGGCGTCAGTGAGCCGGTATGCCCAGCCGCCGTTGGTCGAGCGCCACGTCAGGCTGGTGAGTCGGGCGCCACCCTCCGCCGACGCGACGTACTCCACGACGTACCGTCGCGGGAAGCGATCGAGCTCTTCGATGCCACCGGCCGTGGCTACGGAATCGTCGAGGTAATCAACATAGGCGGCGTTGTTGACGTGCACCATCGGGTCGAGATCACGGCGCTGGACGGCGAGCTCGGCACGCCGGGCCACCCCATTGGGGCCGTCGAGTACGACCCGGAGCGGGGAGAGCGACGGGATCTCCGGGAGCGGATCGGTGATCTCCCTGGGGACGCGGACGGGTGCGCCTCTGGGACCCAGGATGACCCAGTCGATCAGGAGGCGCGCCGCAAGGGGGCCTCCGGCATTCGCGCAGACTTCGCTGAGCCGCCGCGCCCAGACACGGCGAAAGCCCACGATCTCCGTGGAGATTCTGAGTTCAGCGCCGTACTGGATTGGAGCCAGCAACTCCAGCTGGGCCGAGCGAACCAGCCACGTCAGGCCGCGCTCGGCGTACCAGGCCCGGTCAAAGCCGGCCCCTTCGGAGTGCTGCCAGGCAACGTCCTGTGCGTAGCGGAGGAGTCCGGAAGCGGGGAGGAGGCCGTTCGCGCCAGCTTCGTCGAAGCGGACCCGGTAGGAGGTCTCGAACCGTGCGCTGAACTGGGGCACCGCGCGAGTCTATCGGGGGCGCGCCCGGCTCCTGGCAATGTGTTCTTGTCTCTGGCCCTGTCCGCGGATGGACCACCGACGCACTTGGTGCGTACGCGCACCGAAAGTGCTCGCAAACGCGGATGCGATGCGTGATACTGCCCGACAGAGGGACGAGAAGCTTTGACGCGCGGCTCATCCATTGGCCGCCCGAGCCGCGCCGAGCCACTGGCGAACCCGAGCTCGTCACCTGGGAGGGAGGAGTGACATGCGTCACTTCATGGTGCCGCGGCTTGGCCGCGTTCTCATCGTGGTCGCCATTCTCAGCCTGGCATTCCCGGGCGCGGTTGCAGCGCGGAAGCCGGCCAACTTCACTGACACCTTTGCGAACTTCTCCTGCGAGCCGGTCTCGACCGACGACGGCACGCTCATCCTGAATGTCTTCATCAACACGGAATTTCCCTACGCGGACGTCATTTTCTGGCCCGCGGGAACGAGCCCGGACACCGATCCCCCCGCGCTGGTTTCGAACGGTGAACCGACGTACACGCTGACGGCGACCGCCCTCTCCGCCACCGTTCCGATGGGAACGATCGATCCAGAGACCGGCGAGACAGCGCCCGCCGGCACGGCCACCATCTCCGCCACGCTGACGCCGGTTGGCGACCCCATCCCGGTCGACGAGGTCAACCGCTTCGGCAACGTTCGCGAGCGCCGCGAGGGATTCATCCAGCCCATCGTGGCATCCGGCACGACCACGTTGCCGGGCGGCGAATCCTTCACCTTCTCGGGCTGCCAGGGCGAAACCGGCACCATCCAGATCTTCCGAACCAATCCGAATAGCTTCGTTGGAACCGACCGCTTCATCACCCTCTTCTGCGAGCTCGCGAACGAGGACGGCATGGCATTCGTGTCCGCGGACAGCCATTTCGTCGACGTCTTCCTCATCCCCGCCGACAATACGCCGCCTCTAAACGGGTTTGCTCACGAGGGCGGGGAGGGCCAGATCACACTCACTCGCTCGACGTTTGAGGCGGAGATCCCGCTCTTCGTTGCCGACACGGGCGAGCCGGCCGGCACGGCCACGATCGACGCCTCGGTGACTCCGACGGGGGACGTGGCGAGATACCGGACGCGCTCACAGACCGGCTTTTCCAAGTTCGTCGAAGAGGCGCTCGCGGTCGCCGGGACGCTGGACTTCTCTACGGGACAGTCGTTCGACCTGTCCTCCTGCGTGGGAACGGACGTCGACGTGCACTTCGCATTCCACAACCCGCAGGGACCGCGACCGCGCGGCCCGGCTCCCGTGAATGACGCGCCGACCGGCGCGATCGAGCTTTCCCCGGGAGGGCTGGTTCGCGGTGTGCAGACCGGCGGGGCGGCCCTCGAGGCGGAGGAGCCGTGCTTCTTCGACGAGGGCCAAGAGGCGGTCCCGTTTGGCCGAACCGTCTGGTACACGGTCGAAGGGACCGGCGGGCCCATCACGATCGACACGGCCCGAACCCCGTTCGACACGGTCGTGGCCGTCTACACGCGCGAGGACGGCGAGTTGGTCCAGATTGTCTGCGTCGACGACGTGCAAGTCGGGCGGATAGCGGTGAGCCTCCAGGCGCGCGTGACCTTCGATACCGTCCGTGGCGAGACCTACTACATCCAGGTCGGCGGATTTGCCGCCCAATGGGGGAGGCTGACGCTCCGAATCCGGTAGCCCCGTGAGCACTGGACGGCTTGACAGCCAAGGACCCGCTCGCCTACTCTGTTAGCACTCTCATTGAGGGAGTGCTAAGACCCACAGAGCACGGTCGTCGGACCGATGGACGCCGATCAGGACCCACCGAAGGCGCGTTAGAGATACAGCGCTCCGCGGGCCGCGTCCCAACCCGGGCATCGTGCGCAACGACCATCAGGAGGGACTCGCGTTGGCGACCGCTACTGTTTCCGGAACGAAGCTTCGCCCCCTCGGCGACCGCGTCGTCGTCCGCCCGACTCCCCGCGAGGAGATGACCAAGACGGGCATCGTCCTGCCGGACACGGCCAAGGAGAAGCCTCAGGAAGGCGAGATCATCGCCGCCGGGCCCGGCCGGATCCTCGACGACGGCAAGCGCGAACAGATGGACGTCAAGGCGGGCGACAAGGTCCTCTACGCCAAGTACGCAGGGACCGAATTCAAGATCGAGGACGAGGATCTGCTCATCGTGAGCCAGAAGGACATCCTCGCCATCGTCGACAGCAAGTAACCACCGGCCAGAGCCGGTTTCACATCGGCCGGCTGATGACGTTTCACAGGAGGACCTGATTAGCCGTGGCTAAGCAACTCATTTTCGACGAGACGGCTCGTCGCTCGCTCAAGAAGGGCGTCGACCGTCTCGCTGACGCCGTCAAGGTGACGCTCGGGCCCAAGGGCCGTAACGTCGTCCTGGACAAGAAGTTCGGCTCGCCGACCATCACGAACGATGGCGTGACCATCGCTCGCGAGATCGAGCTCGACGAGCCCTTCGAGAACATGGGCGCGCAGCTCCTCAAGGAGGTCGCGACCAAGACCGACGACGTCGCCGGCGACGGCACCACCACCGCGGTGGTGCTGGGGCAGGCGCTCGTCACCGAGGGTCTCAAGAACGTCACCGCGGGCGCCAACCCGATGATCGTCAAGCGCGGCCTTGACAAGGGTGTCGAGGCTGTCGTGGCACGGCTCGCGGAGAACGCCCGGCCCGTCGAGACGCGGGAGCAGATCGCGGCGGTCGCAGCCATCTCTGCGGCTGACCCGGAGGTCGGCGAGCTCATTGCCGAGGTCATGGACAAGGTTGGCAAGGATGGCGTGATCACGGTCGAGGAAGGCCAGTCGACCGGCCTCGACAAGGAATACACCGAGGGGATGCAGTTCGACCGGGGCTACATCTCGCCCTACTTCGTGACGAATCCTGATCGCATGGAGGCGGTCCTGGAGAACCCGGCCGTTCTCATCACCGACAAGAAGATCTCCAGCATCCAGGAGCTCCTGCCGGCGCTCGAGAAGGCGGTCCAGCTCGGACGGCCCATCTTCATCGTCGCCGAGGACATCGACGGCGAGGCCAACGCCACGCTCGTCGTGAACAAGCTCCGCGGTACCGTCTCGGTGCTCGGCGTAAAGGCGCCCGGCTTCGGCGATCGGCGCAAGGAGATGCTGCGAGATCTGGCGATCCTGACGGGCGCCAATGTCATCAGCGAGGAGCTCGGGCGCAAGCTCGACTCGGTCCAGGCCGAGGACTTCGGTGGCGCCCGGCGCGTGGTCACCACCAAGGACGACACGACCGTCATCGACGGCGAGGGCTCGTCGGACGAGATCAAGGCGCGCATGACGCAGATCAAGGCGCAGATCGAGGACACCACCTCTGACTACGACAAGGAGAAGCTCCAGGAGCGGCTGGCCAAGCTCGCCGGGGGCGTTGCCGTGATCAAGGTTGGCGCCGCGACTGAGGTCGAGCTCAAGGAGAAGAAGCACCGCATCGAGGACGCGCTCTCGACGACCCGAGCGGCGGTCGAGGAAGGCCTCGTTGCGGGTGGGGGCACTGCGCTGCTGCAGGCGATTCCGGCGCTCGACTCGCTCAAGCTGGAAGGCGACGAGCAGATCGGCGTGAACATCCTGCGCCGCGCGCTCGAGGCCCCGGTCCGGCAGATCGCCGAGAACGCGGGCCAGGAGGGCTCGGTCATCACGGCCTCCGTTCGCCAGGCAAAGCTCGGCTTCGGCTACGACGCGCTGAAGGGCGAGGAAGGCGACATGTTCGTCAAGGGGATCGTCGACGCAGCGAAGGTGACCCGTTCCGCGCTCCAGCACGCAGCTTCGATCGCCGGAATGGTCCTCACGACGGAGACGCTCGTGACTGACCTGCCGGAGAAGAAGGAGGCAGCCGCTGCCGGTGGCCACGGCCACGGCGGCGACATGGACTACTAACCCCACCACTTCACGACAGCCAGGAAAGCCCCGGCCGGAAACGGCCGGGGCTTTCCTCTTGGCTCGCCCGCAGGGGCACTACCGACACCGTGATTTTCACCGGCCCGGGCAATCCTCGCGGCGACAGACCGGAAGGGCCACTTACGCTCCTGGTGCGTAGTAACGGCCGGACGCTTCCAAAACGGGGCCGCTTACGCACCGGGCGCGTGGTAAGCCCGGCCTCCGTCCGTATACCGGCTTGAAGGCCGCCTTCGATGGACTCCAGGGCGCTCAGCGCGCTCAGCTTGGGCCGTCGCGCTGCAGGCGATCGGTGCTCGACCGTAGGAAAAGTGGCACCCACGGACTTATTACGCACCCCACGCGTAAGCGGCACAAGGAGAGCAGCCCGGCAAGTGGCTCCAGCCCGAAATCCATGTGCTAACGTGTGGCCATGCGTGTGCACATCACGCTCGAGGAGGAGCTCGTACGCGAGGTCGACCGTCGCGTCGGGCCACGTCGACGGAGTGGCTTCATCGTCGAGGCAGTACGAGCCGCCCTCGACGAGCGGAGCCGCTGGGAGTTGGTCCAGTCGGCGCTTGGCTCAATCCCCGATCAGGGCCACGAGTGGGATGAGAACCCGGCCTCCTGGGTCCGCGGGCAGCGGCGCGCCCAGCCCAGTCGCGTCGGCTGATGGGCGGCGTTCTCCTCGACACGACCGTCTTGATTGACGCGCTACGCGGTCGCCAGGGAGCCACAACGCGGCTGCGAGAGATCCACGAATCCGGCGATGCTGCCTACATCTGCGCCATCAACGTCGAAGAGACGGTCCGGGGACTCCGCCCAGGCGAGCACGATGCTGCACGACGGCTCTTTCAAGGCCTGCGGCTGGCGCCTCTCGGCCACGAGGAGGGATGGCAGGCAGGGGAGTGGCGACGCGCGCATGCTGGCCGCGGCCGAACGCTTGCCCAGGCAGATTGTCTGATTGCAGCAGCAGCGCTTTCGGTCGGTGGACGGCTCGCCACCGGCAACCCGAAGGATTTTCCGATGACCGAGCTGACCATCGAACACTGGCCGGCGGGCACCTAGCCCGCGTTGGCCACGTGATGGCGTTGATGGTTTGTTCGGCGTGCGGAGGCGAGAACCGCCAGGGACGTCGGTTCTGCGGCCAGTGCGGGGCGGCCCTGAGCCTCAGCTGCTCCACCTGCGGAGCGGCCAATGAGCCGGAGGCGCGGTTCTGCGGTAGCTGTGGTTCGGCGCTCCCAGCAGCGCCTGCCGCCTCCGAGGCTGCCGTAGCTGGGCCGGCGCTGTCACCCGCGGAGCCCGAGCACAAGGCGGCGCGGGGGACACGCGAACGCAAGATCGCGACCGTCCTCTTCGCGGACCTCGTGGGGTTCACCAGCCTGGGCGAGCAGAACGACCCCGAGCTCGTCCAGGCCCTTGTCAGTCGCGCATTCGAGCGGCTGAGCGCGGAGATCGAGCGCTACGAGGGCCTTGTCGAGAAGTTTGCGGGCGATGCGATCCTCGCGGTCTTCGGGGTGCCGGCCGTCCACGAGGACGACGCCGAGCGCGCCGTTCGGGCCGCGCTCGAGATGCAGTCATCGATGACCGAGCTCGCGACGGAGCTTCGCACCGAGCGCCGACCCGAGCTGGCCCTGCGGATCGGCGTCGAAAGCGGGGAGATGCTGGTCGACCTGGAGCGTGCCGATCGGGAACGGGACCGGATCGTGACGGGCGACGGCGTGAACACTGCCGCGCGCCTGCAGCAGGCGGCTCAGCCGGGCACGGTCTTCGTCGGACCGCTCGCTTATGCGGCGACCCGTGATGTCGTCGAGTACGAGGAGTTGCCGACCGTTTCCCTCAAGGGCAAGGCGCTCCCGGTCGCCGCCTGGCGGGCGGTCGCCGTGAAGGCGCGACGCGGCGGACGGCGGGCACCACTCGGGATCGAGTCCCCCCTCATCGGCCGCGACGAGGAGATGTCGCTGCTGAAGGAAACGGTTCGTCGGACCGTCAGCGAGGGCCGACCGCATCTCGTCACTGTTCTCGGGTCTGCCGGCGTGGGCAAGAGCCGCATGGCCTGGGAGCTCGAGAAATATCTCGACGGGCTGCCCGAGACATACCACTGGCGGAAGGGTCGCTGTCTCGCCTACGCGCAGGCGAGCTATTCGGCGCTTGCCGAGGCGATCAAGAGCGATGCGGAGATCCGCGACGACGACTCCGTCGATGTCGCGGCGGACAAGCTCCAGGCGCGCATGGCGGCGCTTGGTGCGGAGGACGATCAGGTTCACCAGGCACTTCGCGCCCTGCTCGGCCTCCCGGCGCCCGAGCGGCCACGCGACGAGCTGCACGAGGCCTGGCAGCGGCACCTGGAGTCGATCGCCCGGCGGGCGCCTCTCGTGCTCGTCCTCGAGGACATTCACTGGGCCGATGAAGGGCTGCTCGACGCGATCGAGTATCTGGCGAGATGGTCGGAAGTCCCGGTGCTCATCCTCTGCCTGGCGCGCCATGAGCTCCTGGAACGCCGGGCAACCTGGGCCGGCGGCATCGCGAACGCCTCGAGCATCGTGCTCGAGCCACTCGGGGCCGAGGAGAGCGCAAGGCTCGTGGACGGGCTCCTTGGGGGCGGACTGCCGCTGGAGCTGCGAGAGCGCGTGGCCACCTTCGCGGACGGCAATCCACTGTTCACTGAAGAGCTCGTGCGGATGTTCGTTGACCGCGGCGTGGTCCGCTTCTCCGACGGCCGCTGGGAGCTCGCACGCCCGCTGGACGAGATCGAGGTACCCACCTCCATCCAGGCCGTCCTGGCGGCCCGGCTCGACGGCCGCCGCCGACCGAGACGAGAGCGCCGATCAGTTGCTCGGCCGCCTTCGCGCACTGCTGGGAGCCTCGGAATTCCGGGCGGGTCGGCTGGAGGAAGCCCGCTCGGCGCTGCGGGAGGGGATTGCCTCGCTCGACGCGACAGGCCCGACTCCCGCCCGAGCGCTGCTGCTGGCCAGGCTGGGTTGGACGTTCTGGCGCGCGGGGCCGGTCGAGGAAGCCAAGCCCATCCTCGAGCGCGCGATCGCCGAGGCGCGCGTGTGCGGAGCCGAGGAGGCAGAGGCCTGGGCACTGCATGATCTGGGCGTGACGCTCTAGGCGACGGACCAGGTTGTCGAGGGCGTCGAGCTGATCAAGCAGAGCATGACGCTGGCGAGGCAGCTGGGCGATCAACCGCTGCTGATGCGCTGCTACGTGAACCTGCCGGGATTGATGGAGGCCGCTGGGGGAGACTGGCGCGAATCGGTGCGCCTCTGCCAGGAAGGGCTGGAGATTGCTCGCCGCGGGATGGACCGAGGCAGTGCGTCCTGGCTCGCAAGCAATCTCGCCGAGTTGTACGAATACCTGGGGCGCATGCGCGATGGGCTTGCCGCCGCCGAGGAAGCGCTCGACTGGGCGCGGTCGATCGGCAACGAGCAGGACACGGCCGGGCCGGTGCACCGTGTCGCCTCGTTTCACCAGCTCATGGGCGACGCCGACCGAGCCGGGCAGTTGCATGCGGAGGCACAGGCGCTTGAGAGGATTGCCGAGGTCCAAGCACAGGCGTTCCACCCCGTCCAGGCAGCCTGGGAGCGATGGCACAGCGACCCGCTCGGCGCGACCCGGGCACTCGATGAGGGGGTCCCAGATGCCGGCCCCAACGCAGATGCGGGGGCCTACTGGCTGGCGCGGATGGCCCTTCGGGTCAGTGACCGCACGGCGCTGCAGCACGCGATCTCCATCGCGGAACGGAGCTGGAAGGACATCGACGCAGGCCGTCCGGCCCTCGAGCGCGAATGGCTCCGTGCGCTCGGTGACCCGGACGGCGGAGATCGGCGCGTGCTGAGAGTGGCCCAGGCGCTCGAAGCGCTGGGCTACCGCTACCCCGCCGCGGACGCGGCGGCGGACGCGGCCCTCCTCGCCGCCCGAGGAGGCCGCGATCCAGCCGAGGCACTGGCGCTGGCCGATAGCCTCTATGCCGAATGCGAAATCGTTCCTCCACTTGGGCCACTTCCTGAGTCCAGCTTTCTGGCTCCCATGCACACGGAAGCGGGCGTCCAGCCGGCCTGAGCCTCCGCGGCGGGTACCGGTGCGGCCTGGTAGCCGGGGCTCTTCCATTAGGCGGCCCCTCGTAGACTGGGCTCACGCAGTCAGGGAGGGGAACCGATCTTTCGTATCCGACGGTTCGGCGTGGTGAAGACGGCCACCGTGGCGGCGCTCATGTATTTCGTAGTCGTGCTCATCTTCGTGATCCCGATCGCGCTCATCGTGGCCGTGGCCGGGACCCAGTCGACGGCTGGCCGCGACGGGACACCGCTATTCGATCCGGCGCTCGGCGCCGCGGGCGTCTTCGTGTTCGGCCTGCTCGCGGCGGTCCTCTACGGCCTCATCGGCTGGATCTTCACCGCGGTCGCCTGCCTCATTTACAACCTCGTTGCCCGCTGGACGGGCGGCATCGAGGTTCAGGTCGAGCGACGGGAGCCACCCGTCGCGACGGTGCCCGCCACGTGGGGCGCGCCATCCGGCCCTCCGCCGGCTGCACCTCCGGCGAGCTGATGGGAGAAACCGAGCCCTCGTCGCTTCTGGCCAGGCTCGACGAGCTTCACGACCGCGTCACCGACATTCTCGACCGTCTTGCTGACACGACTGGCTCCGGGCGGGCGGGGGACGATCCCTCTACCGACGAGTCGGGTGGTACCTGGTCGGTGACGGATGTCCTGGCGCACATCGGCCGCTGGGATGAGCTCAGCCGGAGCGACCTCGGAGCACACCTGTCGGGCGCGTCCATCCCCGAGCAGCCGAAGTACCGGGTGCTCAACGCGGAATGGGTGGGCAAGGACGTCGAGCTGTCCCTCGCGGAAGCCCGGACACGCTACAAGGCGGCCTACGCGGGCCTGCGCCAGCTCCTGGTAGAGGCCGAGCCGGAGCGGTGGGATGGGACGGTCCGCGACTACGTGGACACCACGATCGAGCATTACAAGGATCACGTGAGGGCACCGCTCGAATTCGAGGTCGCGCCAGGCGGCTGAGGCGCTGGCGGCCGCCTTCGCGGCCATGACGATCGTTGCAGGGACGGCGTTCGCAGACACGGAGTTTGGCCACACCGGCAGGGTCGACGCTCACCGGCTGCGCGACATCTTTGGCTACCCCGGGGCTCGCTGCCTGTACACCGGATCCCAGGGCTCGGAGACGCTCACCTCGCTCGTGATCCGCTCACCCGTCGTCCATGCGCGCAACGCCACCAGCGGCCGGGATTACCAGGCCGTCGGCTGGCGAGCGCGGCTCCAGAAGCTGCAGAGCGGCTCGTGGACGAACGTGGCGGTGACAGGCATCGAGCGTGAGCTAGCCACCGATCTCTTCCCGGCTGAATTCAGTCGGAAGTCCATCGCCGTCAGCAGCCCCGGCCGATACCGGACGCTCGTCGTGATGTACTGGTACTCGCCCGAAGCCACGACTGTCGTTGGCCGAGCCGTGCACCGGGTCGACCACTACGCAATCCTCTTCAACGGCGAGCAGGCGACCGAAGCCGACCACAACTGTGCGGGTTAGTCGATCAAGCAAGCCGCCCCGACTAGAATCGGCTGGGTGAACCCGGACCAGCCCGAGGAACTGACAGCCGAAGAGCTTTCCGAGGGTCAGGATCCGCGCGTTTCAAGAAGCCGCCGCCGTCGTGCGGCGGCTTCTTTGAATGCCCCCGGCGGTGCGGCGACCGACCTTTCCGACGCCGAGCCGCCGGATATTGCCGAGTGGTTCGCGATGGTCAAACCGCGCGGCGAGGCCAGCGTCAAGCTCGCGCACGCGCCCGACGCCGATGCAGCGGGCACTCGGGCGCTCGAAGGTCGGATCCTCTCGCGACTCAACCCCGAGCAAGCGCGGGCGGTTACAACGACGGATGGCCCGCTGCTGATTCTGGCGGGCGCGGGGTCGGGCAAGACGCGGGTATTGGCCCATCGCGTCGCCTACCTGGTCGGCGTCAAGGGCGTCCGGCCCTGGCAGATCCTCGCCGTCACCTTCACGAACAAGGCTGCCGCCGAGATGCGGGAGCGAATCCTTGCCCTTGTCGGGGAGGGTGGCCGCGACGTCGCAATGGGCACCTTTCATGCGCTGTGCGCTCGAGTCCTCCGCCGGGACGGCGCGGCGATCGGCATCGATCCCCGCTTCACCATCTACGACACGGACGATCAGACCTCGCTTATGAAAGAGGTCCTGCGGGAGATGGACGTGCCGGCGACCGGGGAGACACGACCCGCGGTGATGCTGGGAGCGGTCAGCCGCTGGAAGAATGACCTGCTCGGGCCGGACGAAGCCGCACACCAGGCGCGGACCTACCACGAGCAGCTGGCTGCTCGCGCCTTCCGCCGTTACGCGGAGCGGCTGAGCGAGTCTGGTGGCCTGGACTTCGACGATCTCCTGGTCCAGGCCGTGCGGTTGTTCGAGGAGGCGCCCGCCGTGCTGCGCGGCTACCAGGAGCGC
>JACDFU010000055.1 GCA_013815585.1 Chloroflexota bacterium | reverse complement strand
CTCCGGCTGGCCTTCAACGAGCTGCGACGGCGACGTCGGAATCAGTCGCGCGCCGCTACTAGCGAGCCGAGCTGGGCGATGTCGTCAGATCCGGATCTCTGGATCGCCTTGGCCCAGCTGGAGCCCCAGCAGCGCGCAGCCCTCCTTCTGAGCACGCTCGAGGGTTATACGCATCCCGAGATCGGCCAGATCTTGGGCGTCCCGGCAGGAACGGTCTCGAGCTGGCTATCGAGAACAAAGGAACGACTCCGTGTGCTCCTGGGAGACGATGCGCAATGATTGACTTCGACGCCCACCTGCGAGAGCGCCTTCAGCGACTCGATGACGCCATCCCTTCGCCGCTACCTCCGGAGGCAGCAACCGATGAACGTCAGGCCGAGCTGGCCCGAGTGCGGCAGCCCCGTCGAAGGCGGGGGCGAAAGCTCGTCGTTCTCCTGGCCGCGGCCGCGCTCCTCGTGGCCACGGGAGCTGCTGCCGCGGGGCGACTCCTGTTTCCCGATGTTCCCCAACCGGCCCTCGAGGCTGCGCTCGAGGAGGTGTTCGCCGCCAGCGGCTGCATCACAGCGACTGAAGCCACGGACGCGATCCGCGCCCGGCTTGATGCAATGGGCCATGGCGACTGGGAGATCGAGACGCGGCCGGGTACGGAGCATCCACGCTGCGTATCGGCCGGTCTCATTTCTCCGCAGCACGTCGTCGTCTTGCTCCCCGCCGCAGGTCGAGACGTCGCCGAGGCGCTCGAAGGGGTCAGGGACGAGCTGCTGCGCCAATGTCTCGGAAGGGATGAGGCGATCCAGCTGGTCTCTTCGGTGCTCACCAGCCTCGGGGCCACCGACTTCCGCGTTAGCGCGGACCCGTGGGGTCCACAGGGCGCTCCGATGGATCAGCTCGAGGCGTACCAAAGCCACGTAGCCGCCGGGTGTTACGTCTACTCAGCCATGGGCTACGATGCCGACGGGAAAGCCATCCATTACCTGTGGGGGCGCTGACCCTCGGCCGATTGGCCCAGAGACGCGGTCAGGCCTCGCTTGGAAGACGTTGCCGCCCGATCCTTCCAAGCACTGTGAGGTGCCGTCCCGGTCTCAGGGAGAGCGCCTGACCAGATGTAAGGCGCGCGACTTGAGTGCTTCCACCGGCCCCGCTTACTTATGGCTCGCCGGGCCGAGTCGATTGCCCGCGGCCTACCAATGAGCCCGGCCGCGACCGGGGATCTTCCCCTTGCTGATCACGATGCTCTGCCCGCGCACCCCCCAGTTGAGTTCACGGGGCTCGGCTTTGAGCACGCGGCCGATCGACGCGCGCATCGTCGGGAGCTTCTGATCCTCCTTCATGTCGATGACGACGGCCTGCGAGGAGGGCAGGGAAGCCGCCTCATTCAACGCCGCGCGGATCTCGCCGTCTCGCTCCTGCTGCGCGATCTGCCGCGGGGTGGGCTTCCGCTCCTTCGGTTTGGGGACGAGATCTGCCAGGTCGATCTTCTTAACCGCGATGTGCTTGTACCGAGCCACTTCCCTCTCCTCCGATAGGCGACGGAACAGAAACAAATCGGCAACGCGCGAAGGTGAATGCTGCGGATGGGAGCAAGACTTGGCCGTCGACTGCTGGGCCACTCCTTCCCCGAATCGACTCTTCCCCGAGCACGCGACCGTGTCGGCTGCTCTACCTCTGCGGCTAGATCTCGACCCGCGTCCGGCACATTTGACAACGTCGGCGATCTCAGCAGCCAGCAGCTCGATCGAGACGTCGATGTAGACCGAGCCAGTTTATCTGCAAGCGATGGGCTGTGCCCACCACGCGGAGAGCCGGCACCGACCGCACGCCTCTAGGCTGATTCGCGCTCCCGATCAACCCAGTCCAGGACGTCGCGGTTTCTATCACGACCTCCTAATTACACGAGGTGCGGGAGGTTTGTGACTCTGGAAAGAACGGTCGTTTGGAGGCCGCAGGTGGGAGTGAATGTGGGGCTCCGTTGAGTTGCCGCTGTTCCCACACTCCGCGATCGGATGCCCGCAGGTCACACGAGCCTCCAGCCGCGAGCCTAGTGGACGCTCGTTTCAGGTGAGCGAAGACGCTGTACTCGCCGTTCCCGTGGTCGATCACGATGTGGTTCCCTGCGGGAGTGGTCTTGTCTGCGTCCCCCACGGGTAGATCGTCGTGTTCGTCAACTACGACCACCACGATGCCGTCTGCGGGAGCTAGCACAGCGGCCCCAAAGGACGCGTAGCTGGATGGGTCACGTCCGCCGACGGCGCCGGGACGGATGAAGTCATACGCGAAGAGCTGATCCCACGAGTCGTGGGCGTTTCTTCACCCGCCCACTCCCTCCATTCACCACCAGCCACACGCCCTCGAACGGGAGACGCAGGAGCGTTCGAGCTTCATTCATCGGCACGGTATTGTGCTGGGCCAGCGAAGAGAGCAAGAACTCATGCGACCCGAGCGTCTGCCGCCCGGCGGAGTATCTGCTCGACAGTCTGCTGGGCCGTCTGCTCCGAGGTGTCGAGCCAGAGGCCCATGCGTGGCGTCGCGCGCAGCATCATGTCGAGAGCCGCAGCGGTCCAGTCGCCGTAGCCAGTTGGCTTCCTCCGCGTCTCGGCACGACGAACAACTACCTCGGGTCGCGGGGCCAGCACCACAATGAACAGCGGCCTCGCAGCGATCCGATCCCTTGCGTGCACGAGATCGTCACCGAGGACGATGTCCTGGTACACGGCGGTGAACCCGGCTCTGGCATACCCGTCGGCGACGAGCGCGGCTAACTTGTATCGCAGCTGCAGCTGAGCGATCGCCTCATCATTGGCCGAGGGCAACATCTCCGCACGGCCGCTGACTATCATCCGCCGAAACACGTCGCCGCGGATATGAGCGGCCCTCGGCAGTTGCTCGGCGAGCAGCTGAGCGACGGTCGACTTTCCGGCCGCCATGATCCCAGTGATCAGAACGACGGAACTCGGCGGAAGCGCATTCGCTGTGCTGGAGCCCACGGATTGTACGGTAGTGCCTAACGGGGCTCCGCCCACTGCGCCTTAGACCTCACGGTTGCAATCAGCCAACCATCAGAAGGTTCGGGACCGGGCCGAGGGCCGGTTGCGACCCGATGACGCCTGCCGGGAGGATCTCACTGCGCTGGACGTAGAGGCTAGCGGCGTTCCAACCGCAGAAGATCCCGCTGCGTTCGGCCGTCCCTGGTGCAGCGAGTGGACCCTAGACTGCGCCATGCCCATCGACAACGTCTTGGCGCTCGAACGTGTGCTCGTGCGCCACCCTGTAATCGACGCCATCCTGAGGGCGCGCCCAGCCTCGGCCTCCGGAATTGGTATCTGGCGCCGGCGCGGTCGCCCAGGCGGTCTGGAACGACGCCCACGGCTTCGTCCCGACGTACGGAATCGGCGATTACGACCTGGTCTACTTTGAACGGGCAGACCCCAGTGAGCCGGCCGAGCGCCGTGCGGAAACCAGCGCCCGCTCCATTCTTGCCGATCTGGGCGTGACGCTCGACGTGACCAGCGAGGCGCGAGTCCACGAGTGGTACCCGCAGCGGTTCGGGCGAACCATCGCGCCGTACCGCTCGACTAAGGACGCGATCGCGACCTGGCCGACGACCGCCACGAGCATCGGCGTCCGCCGCGAGCGAAGCGGCCAGGTCACCTTCTGTGCGCCGTTCGGGCTCGACGACCTCCTCGCCCTGGTCGTGCGCCCGAACAAGGCGATCGTTGCACGCGACGTGTTCGAGGCGAAGGTGGGGCGCTGATCGCGCACTTGGCCCCGGCTTACGATCGTGCCCTGGTGAACCGGCGCGGTGGCCACCTCGGGGCCGGATCCACGTCGTTTGACCTGGCGACCGCGGGGCGAGGCGTACCACTGGTGCGATGCGCGAGGTCGATGACGGCCGGCGCATCGGGGCGAGCGACGCCTTGCCGGTGCCCGCGCCGCGATGGCCCCTGCGGGTGGCGCGTGACGGCCCTCCTTCGCCAGCGCGCCTTCGAAATGGCAAGCCGGTCTCCTCGGCGGTCGCCATCGTCCATTCGGGGCGGTGGACTGGCGTGCTTCTGGAACGTACGCGACGTCGACGCGTCACCCCTGCTGGCCGAGTACGACGAGCTGGCACCGATGGTCGGAGCCGAGCGCTGCGGCCTGCGACGCCCGGGGCCGCGCGCGGAGACGCGTACGGAGATCCTCGCCAGCGGCCTCTTCGACGAGCCCGTCTTCGAGCAGGTGCGCCACGAGGTGCCGATGACGGGCGAGGAGTTCATCGGCCTGGCCTTCACCACGTCGCACGTCCGGATGGCGCCGCCTGCGCTCCAGGCCCAGTTCCGGCGAGAGCTGGAGAGAGTGCTGGCGCAACATGGTGTTTTGGCCACGGCCCAAGTGACGGTGCCGTACGTGTCGACTGCTGGATCTCGCGACGCAACGCGTACCCGCAGGCCACCGAGGATGGCGTGACGGCTGACCGTGCGTCCGATGTGCTAGACCGCGCCCGATGACGACGCTCGACCCGATTTTGGTGCACCGGCTCCACGAGATCGGCCTGACCGCCGATGACTTCGGGGATCCGGCCCAAGCCTGGCGGCGGCTCCACGCGCAATTCGGCCCGCGGGTAACGCTGCTAGACCGCTACGCCCTGGAGGCGAAGCACCGCGGCACGACGCTCGACGGGCTCGACCGGGACACGAAGGCGCGGCTCCAGGTTGAGGTGCTGCGCCTCCAGTTTCCCGGGATGGAGTTCATGTCGGGCTCAGAGCGGCGGGATGGCGAGCTCGAGGTCGCCGCCTACGACCTCCGCTGGCCGCGCCGCTTTGCGGTTTGGCGGCGACGGCTGAAAGCCGAGCTGGAAAGCGCTGCCGTCCGCATCGAGCATGTCGGGTCGACTGCGGTGCCGGGGCTGGCCGCCAAACCGATCGTCGACATCCAAGTTAGCGTGCCCGATATGGAGGAGGAGGCGGCCTATGTGCCGGCCATCGAGCATGCAGGCCTGCAGCTTCGGGCGCGCGAGCCTGGTCATCGGTACTTCCGCCCGCCGGCGGACCGGCCGCGGGAGGTCCACGTCCACGTCTGCGAAGTTGGATCGGCCTGGGAGCGCGACCATCTGCTGTTCCGCGACTACCTGCGCGCCCATCAATCGGCCCGCGACGCTTATGCCAGCCTGAAGCGTCGCCTGGCCGTCGAGTACGCCGACGACCGACTGGCTTACACCGATGCGAAGTCCGCCTTCATCCTCGACACCGTGGATGCGGCCCGGACGTGGGCTGCACGCACGGGATGGGCGATAGGGGGATCGGCGTCGTGACCAACTCCGGAATGCCGGCGCTGCGGGTGACGAGGTCGACCTCAGGTCGGCCGGGCGATGCGCTTCGACCGAGGCGCGCTCGGCAAGGTCCCGCAGAAACGGTTCCCCTCGACGCTGCAGTGGGTTGAGCCACGAGCCGAGTGTCTGACGCCCCGCCTTGCACCCCGCCCCGCCCGCGGGTTGTCTCAGCCTAGCTGTCACAGGCTGCGGCTACCGTCGGGCACGACGGCAGTGTGCCGCCCGCAGAGGCATGACATGACTAACTCTACGAACTTCGACGCTTCTGGACCCGGCCTCGACAACGATGACGTCGATCCTGACGAGGCCCTTGCGCTCGCCTTCGAGTGGCTCCGTCGTGCCTGCGAGCCCAGCGGCTCGGGCGTTCTGGTGATGAACGCATCCCAGATGCGGCGGAACCGGCCGCTGCTCGGGTTTGCGCCCTGGGACATCGTTCCTCCTCGAACGCACCGGCCGCACCGCGAGGCCCTTTCCTGGCCGTCTGGCCATTCGGCGCGAGCGCTGGAACTCGCCGAGTCGCTGGCTTTCGGGACGGCGCTCTGGGCCATCGCTGGCACGCTCTTCGACATCGCTCGGTGGGACACGCCGGACCGGCGCGGCATGCCTGGCTCAGCGTTCAACGTGGAGGCCGGTGAACCGCTGCCGGCCGAGGTCCGGGAGCTCCTCGACCACATGCTCGTTGGATGGCCACAACGGCTTCTTCGGGGGCGGCGGTAAGGAGTACGCGATCAGGACGCTCCGCGAGATCGGGCGTCGCCGGACGCGCCCTTCGTCAGACGCGATTGAGGAGTACCTCGCCGCCAGCGGCGAGACGACGGCGAAGGTGCGGCCCGCGCTGCCAAGCGGTACGAGGAGATCCGCGCCAGACTGGGATCGGGGATGTGGGAAGGGCGTTCCCGCCGTCTATGCTCGGGCCGATGCCTGGGCTCCGGGACCGCCCTGACGCAACCGTTGGTCGAGAACGCGGTGACTCACATCTCTGGTTGCGAACCACCGGCCATTCTTCATGCGGTCGGCGACTGCCTATGCGGTCGAAATTTTGAGCCGTTCCAAGGAATCGGCAAGAGATCCGTTCGAGAAGATGCTCTACCGCACGCGAGCTCTCGATGTGCGTCCCAGTGGCCGAAGCAGGACGTACGTCGCAACGAGCCAACCGATCACGCCCAGGGTGAAGAGGGGAGGTCCCGGAACGGGCAACGGCCCATCGGCCGAGACATCCGTGGCAGGTAGCTCCTCAGCCAGCGTTACCTCAAATAATGTCCGGCCGTCGGCGCGCTCGCAAGGTTTTCCCGTTAGGACGACAACGACCACGCGTCCGGTGAGTCCGATCTCCTGCGCTGTGAGGGTTCGCCGTAGGGTTCCGTCCGCCGCCGTCCGCAGCGGCCACTCCGCCGCATCGCCACCGCCGCCCGGTCGCGTCACCCCAATGTTTACTCGCTGATCTGGATTGAACCGCACGTTGACCACCACGGCGCCATCCGGTGGCAGATCAAAGATGAACTCCTGACGACAACCCTCAGCCGGGATCGCGCTGGCGCTGGCCGGCAGCATGGCCAGGGCGAGGACGGCGCCCAGCACCCATCTAAGTGGTCGCGTCGCCCGATGCTCGCGAAATCGTCCAACATGCTGTGGTTCACCCTCGACATCCAAGCCCTCGTCTTCCAGCCGCCTAGAAATCATGACTCAGCCAGGCCCACCCGACCTCCTCCGAGGCGACCCTGCAATCCCACTCGAAGACGTGGATCTTCGCCTGGTAGGTTCCGGTCGTGCTGGCGCTGAAGTCGTCGTACTCAACGTTGCTTGCCGCGCTCCGGCTGAAGCCGATGATTGATCCGCCGGGGTTGCGGATTTCTAGATCGAGGTCACCGTAGCGAGTGTCGAAGGTGTTCGTGTGGGCCGCGTGGCTTGCCGTGTGGCTGTTCCAGACCATCACGAACCGCATGCTCCGTCCTGCCACGCCGGTAAAGCTGACCGTACGGTCTGCGGGAGCCCGGAAACAGCCGGTGAAAGCGTCGTAGACACCGTTCATCGTGAAGACGTTCAGGTTGCCCCGATTGGAGCTCCCGTCGGTAGGATCTGAGCCGTTGACCAGGATCCCGGTCCACCTTGCGTTCAGAGAGCCTACCCCCTCGACGGCCTCGCTCGTCCCGCCGCCTGGTACGGGGGTCCGCTTCACAGCACTGGCGGCCATGATGCCTGCACGTACGGCCTCAGGCTTCGCGATGATGGTCGGGTCGAGGCTCATCATGATCGCCGCCACGCCGGCTGCCATAGGCGTTGCATAGCTGGTCCCGCTACTCGCTGTGGAGTAATTCGCCGCGATCACGTCCTTGGCAGGTGCGGAGATCTCCGGCTTGATCCGGTCGTTCAACTCCCCGGCCTCAGCCGGCGGCGACCTCCAGCAGAAGGCGGGTTCACTCAGGTCAGCGCGGTACCACAGCGTGTCGTTGGCCAAGGCACCGTCGCCCTTGTCGTCGATGCCTCCGATGGCCAGGACATTCCACCCGGACGCTGGGCTCTGCGTCTGCTCGTTTGACGGACACTGAGAAGTGCTGTCAGTGGGATTGTTGCCGGCTGCGCTCACAGTGAAGATGCCGTGCTCATAGACGAGGTGATCAAAGTACGCCTCGCCAAGAGGTTTATCGAAGTTCTGTGTCAAGCTTGTGGAAATCATATCCGCGTTGCCGTTCAGGACGGCACACTCCACCGCCTTGATGACGCGCCGGTCCGCGTCCTGCGTGTCGTCATTATTCGTGTTGGCCGACGAGGCGACCACCGTAGCAGCCGTCGCAATCCCGCGAGATGTACCGACATCGTCGTTCGAGGCCGCGATGGCAACCACCCTGGTGTAGTGCTCGGAAGGCAAGGCCCCTGGAGTCCCCGCATTGCAAGTCAGGTTCGGATAGCTACCGCCCACGTACAGTTCCTGCCGACGTGAGGTACCGGGCATCCCCGTCCGGGTCCAGTCAACCCTGCGGTACTCAACGATGCCGATGCGGATGCCCGATCCTCTCCAGGCCTGGTCCCAGGTCCAGTCCCCGCGGACGGTCGGATAGGCCGAAGACATGCTCTCCAGGTATGGTCCGGTGGCCCGGATTTCGACAACATCGGCTCGCTTCGCGAGAGACTCGATCACGGGACCTGGCGCGCGCACATACACCATCGGAGCGAGCTGGAGGGGCGTCAGATCCGTGATGCCCTCCTGCCGGGCTGCGGCAACGAAGGGAGCAATGGCGGCTTCGTTGAGAGCCGCCTTTGCAAGCATCAGCTCATGCCGTGTCGTCCGGAGGGCGTCAAGGTCGCTACTCACCGGATAGCGCTCGCGCCACTCAAGGTCCGGATGAGCCGCCTTCACGCGGTCGATAGCCGGTGAATAATCGGGCGTGCGGAGGAGCACCCCGTAGAGCTGCTGCTCGGTGAGCTCTGTCTGCTGCCGGGCGGTAGACGTGAACTTGTCACGGCCACCTCGCTCCAGGCTCTTGAGCTCCGCGTACTCTTCCGCAGTAAGCGTTTCGCCGGTGTCAGCGTCGATCGCGATGAGGAGCGCATTGCCGTCGGCCGCGCGGAACTTGCCGACGGCGAACGAGCGGCCCTCCAGCGGACTGCCGGGCGCATAGAAAACGAGGGTTGTCACATTCGCCAGCGATACGCCCAGCTCTTCGGCCGCCCGGGCGCGGGCCCGGGCCAGCAAATCGTCAGGCTCGGCTGCTGCCACCGGCCCCTGCATGACTATGGTCAGGCCGGCTGCCAATACGCCCAAGCGTATCAAGGTTCGCCTACCGGTGGTCATCGCACAACTTCCCTTGGAGCGCGAGCCTCGAGGTCGTCAAGGCCCTTCAAGTTCGCCGAGAGCCGGACAAGCGGCCGACAGGCCGGACTAAGCCATGCAGGGCGTAGTCGGTGCCCACGAGCCATTTCAGGGGCGCCACCACGAGAGCCGGACGGCCTCATCCGGTGAAGGGAGTCGCTGGCCGGCGTTGGCAGATCGGCGACGATGGTTCGCAGACGTCCTCCCGGGCAGCACTCCCGGTTAGTCTGGTTAGGCGCATCGGCAGCGATAGCAAGTTGTTCGGTTGACGCCGCCGGCGCCACTTCGTAGGCTACTGAACAGAGAGGGCCGCGCCAATCCGGGAGGGCCCTTCGCGCTTGATAGGGATTCCCCTATGCTGCTGGCTTTGGAAAACGGAGCACGATCCAGCCCTCTCCCGACCATGAACAGCCGTTCTATTCTCTTTTGGTCGCTGGCCTGCCTACCTGTGTTTGACTGATTCGACTGGAGCTCCGAGCGGCGCCTCGGATGATGCCGACTACGGCGTGCTGGCACCTTCCGAGCGCCAGAGGTCCGTCAGCCGGAGCGGCTGGGGAGGCGAACCGGACGGGTCGCTGAGGCGCAGCCCGTACCAGGCAACGTCATGCCAGGCGCCGAACTTGTAGCCGACGCGTTCGTAGACGCCGATGCGGCGCATGCCGATGGCCTCGTGGAGTGCAATGCTCGCCGGGTTGGGCAGTGCGATCCCCGCGGAGACGTTGACGAATCGCCGGTGGCACAGAACGGCGAGCAGCTCGTCATAGAGGTGGCGACCGACGCCCTGACCATGGTGGCCCGCTTTCACGTAGACCGAGATGTCGACCGACCATCGATATCCGGGACGCTCGCGATGGCGAGCGGCATAGGTGTAGCCGATGAGGCGCCCCGCCCTGCTCCGCCACCAGCCACGGCGTACTCGCCAGCGTCGAGCGGATCCGTTCCGTCATCTCGGCCGCATCCGGCGCGACCTTTTCGAAGGACACGATGGAGCGCTCGACGCTGGAACGGTAGATGCGCTCGGCCGATGGCCGGAGCTTGCCCGAGTGTCACTCCTTGCCGCCAGGGCGCCTCGGTACTACTTCGCGATCTCCCAGATGTGGCCGCTGGGGTCGCGGAAGCTGGCTGTTCGGATGCCCCACGGACGATCCATCGGACCGTTGAGCAGCTCCACACCGCGCTTCGCCAGCTCTTTGCACATCGCGTCCACGTCGTCCACGTCGATCGTGAACTGCTGGCGAGCTCCCGCCTCGCGATCGGCCCTGGGCGCGGGCTCGATGAGCTCCACCACCGCGGTCGTCTTCAGCAGGTTGACGAGCGTGTTTCCGAAGTTGAACACCGCCGAATCGTCATCCTCGTACGTCACCGAATCGATGTACTGCGCATTGCCGGTCGAGGGCAGCTGGCAGGACACTTGTAGCGGCGATAGCGGCCGGCCTCTTCTGGCCGGCGGCGACATCGACCGCGCCCAGCTGCTGGAGTAGTCAGACTGGCGACACCTCGACTATCCCGCCGGCCGATCTAGCGGGCAGGGCCGCGCTTCCGAACCGCCGCTCGCGGACGCGGATGGTTGCTACGGACGAGGACGCCAAGGCGCGGCGCCTGATACCTGATCTCAGGCGCTGCCCGGGTCCTCGGAGCTGTGCCTGGACGATCAGTCGCTCCTCCCGACTGGCAGAACCAACCGGTGGTCGCCGACGCCATGGTCGCGGCCGAAGCGGGCTGACTCACGAGGGCACCCGGGAATCAGCGCGGTGGCATGGTGTACGCGAATGTCACCCGATGCGTGTGGCTATGCCGTCTTCCCGGAAGCCCGGCGCAGGACAAGAAGCTGCCGACACCGGCAACAGCGGACGCGACAAGGATGCCGACCTTGGCCAACACAAGCTCGGCGCTCCCGTCGCCGTACGCGAGCGTGCCGATGAAGAGACTCATCGTGAAACCGATGCCGCCGAGCCACGCCGCTCCGTAGATGTGGCGCCAAGTGACGCCATCCGGTAGCGTCGCGAACCCGAGCCGAACCACGGCCGCCGCGCCGAGCGTGATCCCGAGTTGCTTTCCCAGGACGAGACCGACGATGACGGCGATCGCAATCGGGTCGGCCAGGGTGGAGACGATGTCGGACTCGAGCCGAACGCCGGCGTTGGCGAGTGCGAAGAGCGGAACGATCAGGAACGCGACCCACGGATGAAGCGCTTGCTCGATTCGCAGCATTGGTGCCTGCGCACTTTCGGTGGCGTCCTCTAGCTCCCAGAGTGCGGCGTGGTGCTCCTCGGTGCTCGCGTCCTCTCCGCCGACGGTTCGGCCTTGGAAGTCGTCGATCAGCCGGCGGGCGTGGTCGACGTAGGCGTCGGAATCGAGCCGCGTCTTGGCCGGGATCGTCACAGCCAGTAAGACGCCAGCAACCGTGGCGTGAATTCCCGACTCGAAAACGGCTAGCCACAGGATCACTCCGAGTGCGCCGTACACGAGCGGGCGGCGGACCCCGATGAGGTTGGCGGCCACGAGGAGTCCGAGCACGACACCCGCGGCGATGAGTGGTGTCACCGACAGGTCGCCCGTGTAGAACAGCGCGATCACCAGGACGGCCAGAAGGTCGTCGACGATTGCGAGAGCCGTGAGGAAGATCCGCAGTCCGAGCGGTGCGCGGGCACCGAGCAAGGCGAGAACGCCGAGGGCGAAGGCGATATCGGTGGCCATCGGCACGCCCAGCCGCGAGCCGCCGCGCCACCGCCGGCGAGGGCGAGGAAGATCAGCGCGGGAACAATCGCCCCGCCAATGGCCGCCCCAATCGGGAGTGCGGCGCGCCGCGGGGATGCGAGCTCGCCGACGAGGACTTCACGCTTGATCTCAAGGCCGACGACAAGGAAGAAGATCGCCATCAGTCCATCGTTGACCCAGTGAAGGAGCGACTCCCGCAGCGTCACGTCTGCGACCCCGAGGGACACCTCCGTCGACCAGAGCGCGGTGTAGCCGTCGGCAAGCGGGGAGTTGGCCCAGGTCAAGGCAATGGCGGTAGAAGCCATCAGTAACACGCCGCCCGACGCGCTTGTGTGAGCGAAGTCGCGGAGCGGAGCGAGCAGGCGCTCGACGGGCTGGGGAGAGGTGCTTGCCACCGGATAACGCTATCCGACGCCGTCCGGTGGCGCGGACGCGATCAGGCGTGATGCCGCGGCGGTGCCACGACGTGCCGCAATGTCTCACGACAGTCCTAGCTCTGCGACGGCGTAGAGTCCCGCCGTGGTTTCGAGTCAAGCCTCGGACCTAGTCGTCACGAACCGCGACATCGCTGTCGCGGTGTGGTTCAGCGTGGCCGCTGTCTTTGCGGCGACACGGCCGGGTCTTCGGGAGGGGGTCGCGGGCATCCTACGCGGCCTATGGGGCCCGTTGGGCGCGATGCTTGTGCTCTACGGCTGCTACGTCGCGGCAGTCGTCGCGGTCGCTGCGCGCGTGGGCGTCTGGAACGTTGGGCTGGGGAAAGAGACCGTGGCGTGGTTCTTCGTACCCGGACTGGCGCTGTTGTTCAGCTTCAGTCGCGCGAGCCGAGAGCGTGCGTACCTAGCGAGACGCGTTCTGAGTGTCATCGGGCTGACGGCGATCATCGAGTTTTACGTTGGACTGGCCGTCTTCCCGCTCGTGGTCGAGCTCGTGCTTTTGCCTGTCGTCGTCGTTCTGTCGGTCTTCTCCGCTGCCGCCGGTTTCAATCCCGAGACGCGGATTGTGAAGGTCGTCGCCGACCGGCTCATTGCAGTCGTGGGACTAGCCGTGCTGTTCGGAACGGCCGTCGTTCTCGTCGGTCAGTGGGAGAGTCTCGACAAGACGCAGCTCGCTCGGACGTTTGCGTTGCCGATCTGGCTGACGCTGGCGGCGGCCCCTTTCGTGTACGCGTTCAGCCTCTACGCCAACTACGAGGAGCACTTCATCCGGCTGGCGCTGAATTCGCCGGGGAAACGCGCGACGACGCGTGCGAAGGTCGCTCTTGTTCTGGGCTATCACTTCCGGAACCACGAGCTAAGCAAGTTCAAAGGCCCGGTCGCGTGGAACCTCGCTCGCGCAGAGACCTTGGGGGACGCGCGCCGGAAAATCGCCGAGCACCGCCGAGCGGTTCAGGAGGAGGAGGCTAGAGAGCGCGAGGCTGCTGCCCGGCTCGTGCGTTTTGCCGGGGTGACTGGGACCGATGAGCACGGCGAGCAGCTCGACCAGCGGGAGTTCGCGGAGTCGAAGGAGGCGTTGGATCGACTCGTGACCTTCCACGAGGCTCAGTACGAGGAACGCGTCGGCTATCGACCGAACCTGATCGAGCTGGTCGGTGATCTCGTCGGGAAGAAGCTTCCTGCGGATCCCGGGATTGTGATGCGGGTCGGAAGGAAAGGACGCGCGTGGTACGCGTGGAGGCGCACGGTGACGGGCTGGTGCCTCGGCGTGGGAGCGGTGGGGCCGCCTCCGGATGCGTGGACATACCAAGCGCCAAAGCCACCCGACGGCTTCCCAAGCGCTACCGCCACCGGATGGAAACGGGGCCGGTTCGCCGGGGTCGAAGACTGAAGCCGGCGACTGTTGCCCGGGACGATTCCTCTCGTTCCTGGTCGGCGTCGTGGTCCTGCTGCTTCTCACGGCCGGCCTCGGCCTGTTGTTCGCATTGCTCGTTCGCCGCGCGCCGGCACCGCGGATCGTCCTCTCTGGGCTGCTGTTCGGGCTAGGCGTCTGGGCGGCCAGGCAGTGGTTCCTGCTGCCAGCGCTGTTCCCGCTCGTCTCCGACAAGGGCCTCCCGCCGTCCTGGCTGGCGGCCTCGTGCGGGCTGTACGGGTCGGCGCTCGGTCTCCTGTTCCTGTTCTTCGCCGACCGGCGCCACCGGGGCACGGGTTTATGTCGTGGGAGAGCTCCAGAACTACCTCAGGGTGCGAGTCGGGCGTTCGAGGTCCCTACGAGCCGATCGGCCGGTGACGCAGCTCGGTGCCGGGCGACAAGATCCGCTTCGGACAGGGTCACGTAGCGGCGGACCATGTCGAGCGTCGTGTGTCCCAGGATCTGCTGGAGGCTGAACACGTCGCCGCCGTTGACGAGATAGCCGCGGGCAAACGTATGGCGAAAGGTGTGTGGGCTGCAGCGGGTGCCAACTCCCGCGCGCCGTCCGAGCCGCGCGACCGCCTGCTGGACGCCACGAGCCGTGAGTCGCGAATGGCGCCGGCTCGTGAAGAGCGGATCCGCCGGTCCGACGCCGCCCCTGGTCGCGAGGTAGCGGATGAGCGCGCGGCGGGCGGTCGTCCCAATCGGCACGATCCGCTCCTTGGCGCCCTTGCCCAAGACGTGGAGGGTGCCGTCGGGCCGGACGTCGCCGACACGGAGCGACGCGAGCTCGGACAGCCGCAAGCCGGTGTCGAGGAAGACAAGGGCAAGGGCGCGCTCCCGCTCGTCAGCCAGGGCGAGCAGGCTTCGCAGCTCCGGATCGGAGAACGGGGTGATGAGCCGCCGCGGGACCTTCGGCCGCCGCAGTGCCCGGAACCCGGCCGCGGCGGCGATCTCCTCGGCCGCGCACCAGTTGCCGAACGCCTTCAATCCGCGGACGTAGCCGGCGACCGATTCGGGCGACAGCGTGGTCCGCAGCTCGAGCAGCCAGGCTCGGAGCTCGGCGGCGCTGATCGCGTCGACGGGCCGTGCCTCACCGAAGCGCCGGACACAGCGGACGGTGATCATCCGGTACCACTCGACCGTCCGCGGCGACGCGCCCTCGGCCGCTCGCGCGGCGCAGAACAGGTCGGCCGCGGCCCCCAAACCGAGCGGAATCGGACCAAAAGAATCAGGCGCAATGCCCGAATGGCCAAAAGAGTCAGGCGCACAATTCGGGGGTGAGTCAGGCGCTATTCGCATCTCGGAGC
>JACDFU010000054.1 GCA_013815585.1 Chloroflexota bacterium | reverse complement strand
ACGGACCTTATGGGATTAGATGGCCGCGCCGATGTAGCTCAGGATGCTTCCAACCTGCTTGCCGAGGAAGATAAGCGCCGCAATGGCGACCACGGCGATCAGCGCAAGGATGAGTGCGTACTCCGCGAGGCCCTGTCCGTCCTCGTCGTGAGCCTGCTGCGGGAGAAAGCGTAGAACCTGGTTCACCTATTACCTCCCAAATGGTTTGGAAATGCCGGCGCAGGCATTGGGTAGAACACTGCCAAAGACGTTCGGAATCCCGCCACTGGACGATCATCCTGTGGTGGGCTGCGCCCCCAGGTCCCGCATCGGGCGGCATGAAAAGAGCGCCCGGCCCCCCCGAAGGGAACCGGGCGCTCCGTCTTGCATGGGGGCTTTGAAACTAGATGTTTTTGCCGATGTAGCTCAGGATACTTCCAACCTGCGAGCCGAGGAAGATAAGCGCCGCAATTGCGACGACCGCGATCAGCGCGAGAATGAGAGCGTACTCAGCCAGGCCCTGGCCCTCCTCGCGATCGAGGACGGTCGTAAGCCACGTCTGGAATAGGATCATGTGGGTCCACCTCCTTCCCTCAAAGCTCCGTATGCGACGGGTCGGTCCGACTATGCCTATCCCTGCGAGTACTGTCCAGTAGGTATTCGGTACTACGGCTCGCCCGAGGTCTGGCGCGGTGCAGCAACGCACCAAACGGGCGTCGGACCAGGTGGTCCGGCGCCGTTCTGTACACCTTGCGAGAGCACTTCGCCGAGCTGCGTACCAAAGAAGGCGCTTGCCGCGACACAGAAAACAGCGATCAAGGCGAGGATGAGTGCGTATTCGGCAAGCCCTTGTCCCTCGTCCGTCTACGAACGACGTACGAGATGTGCGACCACGTCCACCACCTTTCCAGTGACATGCACCGTGATCCCAGTACCCGGGCACCGCTGAGGGAATCATGACTATGGCGAGAAGATGTCTTTGGCTCGGATTTTCGCCAGAACAGGAACGGCCCCAGGGACGCGAGCATGGCCAAACCGTGGATCCAGAGCACCGGCAGTGCCATCGTTGCGCCCACCCCCACCGTCCAGGGCCGATCGCTGCGCGCACCCCAGGCGACCAGGAGCGCGGCCAGCGGCAGTCGGACGATGAGCGGGATGGGCAGGCTATTTGTCGTTTGCACCGTGCGGTTGCCGAGAAGTGTCTCTAACCACTCGCGCCACAGGTCCGGGGCAAGGACCAGCGAGATGAGGGTCACGGCGATCGTCGCTCCGAGGGCCACGCCGAGCGCATGCCACTCGCGCCGGACGATAAACCAGACGAGACCGACGCCCGGCGTGATCTTCGTGAGGAGGACCAGGGCCCACGTCCAGGGATGTCGGAAGCCAAGGACAACCGCGGCAGCCAGGAGCAAGTGGACGTTGCCGTAGTACAGCTCGACGGCCACGGGCGGGAAGGCCAGGATGGCCAGGATCCAACGCGGTCGCGGGTGACCCAGCCAGATGATCGTCCCCACCAGGATCGATTCGTACAGCAGCAGGAAGTTGGTGAAGGGCAGCGACCCGAAGGGAGCGAACGCGGCGGCCACCGGCGGGCTGTAGCGGAAAGCGCCAGGCCCGAGGACCGCCCCCTGAGAGCGTCCATAAAGGTCATTGAGGTCCAGTGACCAGTAGGCGTATGCGTCCAGCCCGACGGTGCGGGCCCTCGGCGCCAGCACGATGAAAAGGTAACCGGCGAAGATCAGGCCGGCCAGGATGCCGCCGTCCCGGATGGCACGAAGGTAAAACTGAAAGCGCGGCGAGGGCGAGCGGAGCGACGACGGCAGCCATCGCGCCGACGGCAGTCGGGCCGCCCAGCCAGCCCGTCTGCTCATGGACTGTTCGGCCTAGCGCGAAGTCGCGGCTTGTTCGGCCTGGTCACCTGACGTGGCGGCCATGGGGTAGGGCGTCCTGCTGGTGAGCGTCCCGCCGTCGGCCGACAGCGTCACCTCGATGCGGGCCACTCGGGCACGCGACTGGATCTCAGACCACGTCGCAGGGGGCAGGGATCGAGCGGCTGCGGCGGCCGAGGCGGCGACCGCTGAGGCCGCGTCCTCATCGTCGCGCTGCTGCTCCATCATCGCCGCGAGGACTGGCGAAACCTCGGTCGGTCGCTCTCCAGCGGAGCGCGGGAAATCGTCTACGGACGCGCGGGCCTTCCCGCCTGATGCGGGCTGTGGCTCGGGAGTTGCTCCCCAGGCGGCTCCAACGAGCCCCTGGACCTCGCTGTCGAGCCAGTCGAGGCGGATGCGGACGCCGTCGGGCTGCTGGCTGAGGTAACCGGCAATCGCGTCGTCGATGATCCGGAACAACGCTGTCTCCGCCTCCACGTCGAGCCGGCGATCCGCTCCGATGGACTCGAAGGTCACGGTCACCCCTGCCTGGCGTCCCCGGTCCCAGGCAGCCCGACGGACGGTCGGAACGAGGCCCAGATCGTCGAGGACCATGGGCCGGACGTCGAAGATGAAGCTCTTGGTCGCGTCCAGGGTGTGCTGGACCATCTCGACGAGCTCGTGCGCCTCAGCGAGCGCCCGCCCGTCGTTCTTCCCCACCAGCCGCCGCACGATCTCGGCCTGCAGCACGATGTTCGTGAGGCTCTGCGCCGGGCCGTCATGCATCTGTCGCGCGATCTGCCGGCGGAGATCCTCCTGTGCGCGAACGACCGCTGCGGAGGGATCGGCGCCGCCGCCAGCGGGGAGACCGCCGCTCTCGGCCGCGGCAGGGACCTGCTCGGCGAGCCTCGTCAACCCATCGCGGTATCGGTCGAGTGTCTTTTGCTTGCCGCGCAGGATTTCCACCTGAGATTCCATGACGGCCGCCCGGCGGGTAAGCGTTACGAGCTGCGTCACGGACTCCCGCAGCTCCTGGGGCAGAGCGTCTGGCCCCCCGAGAGCACTGAAGCGATCCGCCGCCTGCTTTCGCTTCTGCTCATGGCGGCCGGCTTCCGTTTCGGCCTGCTGGACCAGCAGGCCGATCTCATTGAGCTCTCGCTCGAGGTGCTCGCGCTCGGCGCTGAGGTCGGGAACGAGATCGGCCAGCCGTTTCGCTTCGGCCGTCATCAATCCTCTGGGACGCGAATCCAGCCCTGCTTCATGGCGTAGACGACGGCCTGGGTTCGATCGTTCACCGAGAGCTTCCGCAGGATGGAGCTCATGTGATTCTTCACCGTCTGCTCGCTGATGGACAGCGCGTAGGCCACCTGCTTGTTGGTCATGCCCTGGGCGATGTTGTCGAGGATCTCCACTTCCCGGGGCGAGAGGGGCGCGAAGATCGGGGCTGCTTCCTGCCCGTACACGGCAAGCTCGCGAAACTCCTTGAGCACCCGACCCGCAACCGACGGCTTGGCGAACACCTTGTCGTTGATGAGGTACTCGCCGGCGCTGACGCGTCGAATGATGGTCACCAGATCGTCCGGGCCCACGTCCTTCAGGATGAACGCCGCGGCTCCGGCCTTGATGGCGTCAAAGAGCTGGTCCTCGTCCTCGCTGACCGCCAGAACGATGATGCCGGCGCTGGGCACCTCGCGCTTGACACGCTGGGTGGTCTCGATGCCGCCGGGCGCCGGGAGCGAGAGATCCATGAGCACGATGTCGGGGGTGTGCTCCGCCGCCATGTCGAAGGCGCTCCTCGAATCCTCCGCGTCTGGGACGATCTCGAAGTCCGGTTCGCGCTCCAGGATGTTGCGCATGCCCACGCGGAAGAGCGCGTGGTCGTCCACGAGAAGGATCTTCGTCTTGGCTTCGGGATTACGGCGGTCAGGACCACCTCGCCGGCGGTCAGGTCCACCGTAGTCGTTGGCCATCCCTGTCAGCTCCTCTCCACTTCGCTGCGCCGGAGTATAGGGCCTCGGGCGGGCCTCCCTAGCGGGTAGGGCGGCGTGACGGGCCCGGACTTTCTTCCCCTGTCGGGGGGTTCAGACCGCTGGTATCGTCCCGCATCGCTACCTTCCTCGTCCCCTCCGGAGCCCACTTCTTTGGCCCAGCAGACCCAGCGAATGATCCTGCCTGTCTTCTCGCTGGCGATCTTCGTCGGCGCCATGTTGGTCTTCCTGATCCATCTCGAAAGCGTGGTCGCTGGCCTGGCGGTTGACCTGGCTCTGCCGGCCGTCGCCCAGGATTGGGAGCCCCCGGCCGGGCAGGCGGTGGGCGAGGGTATCGAATCGTCTCATTGGGTGGTCCTCGCAACGGACCGCGCTTCGCTCATGCCGATCGAGCGTCATGGCAACTGGCGCGAAATCAGGGCTGTGACATCCTCCCCTGCCTGGACCGACGACTTTTCCAACATCGTCACCGCCCTGGACTGGGCCCGCTGAGCTCAAGGCAGGCGGGTCGCGGCCGCGAGTGCCGGGAGGCATCCCGCCATCGGCGCCAGGATCGCTGAGCGCTCCCCGTCCGTCGAATTGTCAATGGCCCGGAGCTCAAAACACGCTGACGTCAGCAGCATCCTCACCCCGGAGGGAGCCTGGGCTCCTCGGTCATTGATGATCGCGACGAGCGGGGCATTGAAGTCCCTGGCCAGCTGCCAGACTTGTCTCGGCGTTTCATCGGGCAGGGCAACGACCGGTGCGCGCAGGACTTCCGCAAGCCAGATCGGCCGGTCGCTGATCACTGCGGCCTCGCGGCGGGGCTTGGTGGCACCGAGCGGCGGGCGACGGAAGTCGGGTTGTGCCTCGAGGGTCGCAACAACCGCGGCCAGGCGCCGCTCGAGTTCCTGCGCCTGTCGCGCCTGCACGGACACCTGGAGCGCGGCCAGGGGCAGCGCAGCCGCAAGGGCAATCGCCGGGCCGAGCCAGGCATTCGAGCGTTCCCACCGCCGGATGCGGCCAAGGCGCGCCACTGCCGCATCCAACCCCAGGACGCTGGTGACGATCAGGCCGGCCAGGAGCGGCCCTGCCGCGTGCCGAAAGGTGCCGTACGCGGAGGCGACAGGAAACACGAGGCTGGCCACGGCGTAGACGAGGAGGCCAACGAGCAGCAGCAACGCCAGCGGTGCCGGGGGCCGGAGTGCAGCTGATCGCCGCAGGGCGACGATTGCGATCAGGCCCAGCAGTCCGACGGGTGCCGCAGCGATCAGCACCAGGTCCACCAGGTTGCGGGTCAGCGCGTCTACCAGGTGCTCCAGGATCGTCCCCGGCCCTTGCGCGAGAAAGGAGCCCAGCGTTGGCCGTGTCGCATAGCTGAAGAGCTCCTCGTTCCTGGTGAGGTAGGCCAACTCCATTGTCTGCCCGGGGAGGAATGACCCGAAGGTGAGCCGGTTGCGGAGCAGCCAGGGTGCCACCACGACGGCCCCAGCTGCCACGACGGGCGCGAGAGCGGCGATGGCGGACCTGCGGCGGGATGGGTCGCCCGACCCCGGGCCATAGCGCCGGCGCTCGACGGCCATCACGAAGATGAGGTAGGCAATGCCAACGTACACGGCTTCCTGTCGGGCCAGATAGGCGAGCCCGAGCGTTGCGCCCAGTCCAACCTGCCCACGCAACGACCGGTTGACGGCCATCGGGGTCAGCAGGGCAGCCAGGAGCACCAGGGCGGTAAACGGGGTCGTTGATTCGGGCGCCGCGTCGGCGATGAGGAAGGGTCCCAGGATCGCGGCCAGGAGGCCTGCACCCATCGCGGCAGTCTCCGCCCGTGCTCCGGGGATGCCGTGGCGGGCTGCCGCATCCCGGGCCACCGCCCAGGTCAGCGGCGGGATGAACGATCCGACGACGATGGTCGACAGTTGAGCGCTCGCGAAGCTCGGGCCCAGGGCGGCCATCGGAATCGCCGCCAGGAAGGTCGGCAGGGGCAGCCACACTTCGAAGGCGGGGCGCGGGAAGACGAGGGGCTCTGTCGCGAACGTCCAGATGGCGTCGCTGACCAGTCCCCGCCCTTCGAGGAGGTTGCGGGCCACTCCGAAGTAGTAGGCGCTCACCTCGCTGCCCGGAAAGTCCATCGCCCCGAGGGTCAGCAACCGGACGATCAGGGCGAAGAGCAAGATCGCGGCCGGAGCGATCCAACGTCCTGGAGTTGCCGCCCGGTCGGCGGGCATCAGCTGCAGCGGTCGTCGCTAGGCTCGAAACAGACCGCGTACAGCGAGGCGGCGGCAGGCCCGGCCGATGGAGCAGTCGCTGAGGTGCGGTTGCCTTCCGTATCGCGCTGAACCGCCACGATCGGCGCGGAGAGCCAGGCCGGCCGCTCCTCGCCATCCAGCAACGGGGCCAGTGCGGGGACCATGTGGTCGCGCTCTAGCACGAGCCAGCGGACCTGGTAGCCGCGCAGGGCCACCTCGATGACTGGGAGAGGGTCATTCGGCGTCACGATGCCTGGGCTGCCTGCATGAAAGCGGTAGGCGCCTGCGTCCGGGCTCATCACCCGGTCGCCCGGCCCGCGTCGTGCCAGCTCCGCGACGATCGGGCTGCGCAGGTCAGCCTCGCGCCGCCAGCTGACCTCGTTGCGCCACGTCGCTCCCGCGGCGCCGAGCAGCGCAAAGATCACGGCGGCGATGGTGAAGTTACGGGTCGCCCGAGGTGCGTTCCAATGGCGCCGCCGCTGCGCGACCCACTCGACGACGGCCGCAATCCCCAGCACGGCCAGTAGATAGGCGTGAGGAACGATCGCGACCGCGGAATGAAGGAACGTTCCAAACGGAACATGGACCGCAAAGAGGAGCCCGTTGAAGGCGAAGAGCGTGGCGGCGTAGATGAACCACGGGATGAACATGCGATCCTGGCGACGGATCCAGGCGCCGAGGGCGGTGAACGGCACCAGGTACAGCATCAGCGGGAGGCCCGCGAAGAGAATCAGCGCCATGGCGACGCCCCCCGCGCGGCTCGCCAGCAGTGCCTCAGGTCCCTGGGCCAGGAACGAGGCCAGCGTGGTCTCTCCCGAGGCGCTGTACAGATCGTGGTAGTTCCTGATCCACAGGATCCGGCCGTTCGCTGCTGAAGGGGAGAGCGAGCCGAAGACAGCGAGCTGTCTCAGGTACCAGGGGCCGGCCACCGCCAGAAACGCCCCCGCACAGGCGAGTGCGGCTGCCCAGCCGATCCTGGGTGAACCGTTCGATAGCCGGCGCAGACGGAAGCGCTGGACCAGGAAACCCAGCGCGAAGGGCACGCCGAGGAGAACCCCGTCATTTCGGCTCAGCGTGGCGAGCCCGACCACCGCCCCACCAAGGACGAACGCTCGCGTATCGCCGCGAAAGCCCCGGCCGCAGGCCCACAGCGCCAGGGCCCCGAGCGGCATGAACAGCGCGAAGTTGTCGGTCTGGGACATGAACTGGCTGAGGAGGCCCGGGATCGCAACCAGGATGCCGGCCGCCACCGCCTGCCCGCGCTTGAGGCCGGCGTCGAGCCCGATGGCATAGGTCAGAGGGGCCGCGAGGGCGCTGATCAACCAGAACGGGACGCCCTGGACCAGAGGATCAGTACCAAAGAGCCAGATAAAGGGAACCTGGATGACCGCCGCCAGCGGCATCCAGTGGGCATTGGAGGGTATCGGCAGCACTGGGTCGGCCGGGATCCGACCGCCGACCTCGACGAAGCTCCAGATGTAGTCAACCTGGAAGAGCTGGCGGGCTGCCAGCTCTCGCGCGACGTTCGCGTAGTAGAGGGAGTCGGGGTAGGCAGGGTCCGGATAGCCCAGCCCGGTCACGATGCGCACCGCCAGGGCGACAAGGAAGAGAGCGCCCGGGATC
This sequence comes from Chloroflexota bacterium, assembly GCA_013815585.1. Classification (GTDB taxonomy): domain Bacteria; phylum Chloroflexota; class Limnocylindria; order Limnocylindrales; family CSP1-4; genus JACDFU01. The sequence goes on along the minus strand of JACDFU010000054.1, from coordinate 7,469 downwards.
CGCACGGCGGTGCAGTCTAGCACCGGGTCTGGACCCCTCCGACCCGTACCAAGGGGCTAGCCGAAGAGTCCGGTTCGCGCTGTACGCTCTCGCGAAATGGACGCCACGAAGCTCACCATCGTGCTCCCCGCGTTCAACGAGGAGGCCCGGCTGGGGGCGGCCCTGGACGAGCTCTTCGGATACCTGGGGGCCGACGGTGGGAGGGGCTCCGGCGCACCTCCGGTCGCGGGGCCATGGCAGGTCCTCGTCGTGGACGACGGCAGCACGGACGACACGACCGACCTCGTCGAGCGACGGCTTGAAGCACAGCCTGGGGCAGATGGCCGTCCAGGCGTCCTGCGAGTCCTGCGCATCCCGCACGGTGGAAAGGGGGCTGCCGTACGAGCCGGCATGCTGGCTGCGGAGGGAGAGCTGGTCGTGTTCACGGACGCCGACCTGGCGACCCCCGCCGACCAGATTCCTCTGCTCGTCGCTGCGCTCGCGGACCACGACGTTGCGCTGGGCAGCCGCGTCCTGCCCGACGGCAGCGACCGCCGCACGAGCCAGCCCTTCTACAGGCGAGCCCTCGGGTTCATCTTCCACGCTCTGGCATCGATCTGGGTCACTGGCCGGGTTCCCGATACGCAGTGCGGCTTCAAGGGCTTCCGGCGGACGGTCGCCCGTGACCTGTTCGCCCGCCAGGAGATCGAGAGCATCGTCTTCGACGCCGAAGTCATTCACCTGGCGAGGCGCCGTGGCTACAGGATCGCCCTCGTGCCCGTGCAATGGAGCGACAAGCGCGGGTCTCGAATGCGGGTTGGCGCCCGCCTGGCCTTTCGCGTTGCCTTCGACCTGTTTCGGATCCCGCTGATCCACCGCTCGGTGTCCAGACCCGAAGGCATGGAGAGCGTTCGCTCGCGGAGTGAGAGCCTCTAGAGAGCCGCCTTGGCTGTCTCCCGCTCCGGCGAGTGGCGGACGGGGAGGACGCGCCGCAGGAGGCCGGGCACTCGGAACCGGTGCCCATCTGCCCCTGGCAGGAGCGGAAGGACCGCCGCCAGAACCGCCGGAACCGCAAACCACAGGACGGGCATAGCCACGGTCGCCGCCACGGGGACCGTCCACCGACGGTCGGTGCGGGCACCCCAGGCGACGATCGCCGCGGCCAGCGGGAGGCGTGCCCAGAGCGGCAGGATGTCGATCGAGGGATCCGGGGAGGCGTTCGCGCTCCCCACCAGCGCCCCGGACCACTGGGTCCAGAGCTCGGGAACGGCCACGATGGAGATGCCGGCCAGGACCGTGGTCGTACCGAGGGCAATCGCGAGGCTGCGCCATTCCCTGCGCACCGCGAACCAGAGCAGGCCGATGCCGGGCGTCACCTTTGCCAAAATCACGAAGCTCCAGGCAGCCGGATACCGGAAGCCAAGCACGATTGCCGCGGCAATCAGGAGGTTGATGTTGCCGTGATACAGCTCGATTGCGACCGGCGGAAATGCGAGGAGCCAGAGCGTCCGCGTCCCCCCGAGCCAGATGATGGTGCCAACGAGCAGGGCCAGCCAGAACCACAGGAAGGTGGTCCAGGGGAGGATGTCGAAAAGCGAGGCGATCTGAGCCAGCGCGGGCGAATAGGGGAACCATCCGAGGGAGCCGATGGCGCCCCGATATGGGTCGGCGAGGTCGACCCGCCAGTACGAGTAGGCGTCGAAGCCGACGGTCCCCGCGCTCGGCGCAACGCGCAGGAACAAGTTCAGCAGGAACATCATGCCTGCCAGAAAGAGGCCGTCCCGGACCGCACGACGCCGCGGCGTGAGGGGGCCCTGGAGCGCGGGAAGATCGCGCCCGACAAGTCTGACGGGCCATCCGTCACTCACGAGACAGCACGCCACGAGCAGCATCGAAGGTTGCGGACCTGCCATGACGGGTGGCTCGACGACGGCTTGCTGTCAGCGCCGGCAGTCTCACCGGACACGGCCTCACGGCGACGGCTTGCCCATGGGTCCGTCGACACACTGTGCGTCACCAGGTTCGGGCGACCCGGCGACTCCAAGTCATGCGTTCCAACGTAATCCTTCCTGGCGAGCTGGTCGTCCCTTCACCGGGCGACTCTTGGGCCGATTGAGGCACGCCCCATCGTAGCCAGGGCTTCGTCGGGCGGAATAGCCGCAAGGTCCTGATTTGCGGGCCGGCCAGGGACCCAAGGAGCGGTCGGTGCTACGCTCCCGCGAGCCAGTGACTCTCGCGCCTCTTCAGCTCGACACCGATCATCGCCTCCGGCTGACGGCGGCCTCCTTGAGCCCCGACTGATGACTGCACCGGCTCCCTGGGACGACTGCGTCGATGTCATCGACCGCCCCGAGCTTCCCCGCGGTCGCCGCATCAGGGTCGTCGAGATCCTGGCCACCGGCACCAGCGGCGGCGCGCAGGAACACCTCTACTCCCTGCTCAGCGGCCTCGATCGCGCCCGCTACGAGGCGGAGGTTATCGCGCTCAGCGACGGGGCGGCTGCCCGACGGATCCGCAGGATGGGTCTCCCCGTCACCGTGATCGACTGCGCGGACGACGCGGAGGCGGTCAGACAGCTCACGGAGCACCTCGCCGGGAACCCGCCGGACGTCGTGCACAACCACATGTACCGCGCGGAGATCATCGGCACACGCGCCGCGCTGGCGCTCAGCGAGCAGGGTCATCTCCGCCCGTACGTCGTGAGCACCGTCCACTCGAGCCGCATCCGCAGCAACGTGGACCGGGATCTCCTCAGGGCCCTGACCAGGCACATGGATCGACTCGTCGCCGTGAGCCGATCGATCCTGGCGAAGCTGCAGCGCGAGGGCCGGGACGTGATCCCGGTCGATCTCGTCTACAACGGGGTCGACCTCCGACGCTACGACCAGCAGGAGGCCTGCTGCACCCTGCCCGAGGAATACGGCTTCGCTCCCGGGTCGCCGATTGTCGGCGTGGTCGGCCGGCTGGAGCCGGAGAAGGGTCACGACACCCTGCTCGAAGCCTGGGCGCTCGTCGTCCAGGCGGTGCCGGCCGCGCGACTGCTGATCGTGGGCGAGGGCAGCCGACGGGAAGCGTTGGAGGAGCAGGCGCGTGCGCTGGGGCTGCTCGGGCGCGACTGCGACGGCGACGCCTGCGTCGGAACTCGCCGGGCTCGGCCTGACGCCAAGCTCATCTTCACGGGCCGTCGCGACGACATGCCGGCAGTCACCGCGGCCCTGGACGTGGCCGTCCTGCCCTCGTACCGGGAGGCCCAGGGGCTGGTCATCCTGGAGGCCATGGCCCTCCGCAGGCCGGTCGTGGCGACGGAAGTTGGCGGCATCCCCGAGATGGTCGTGGACGGCGTGACGGGGCTGCTGGTGCCGCCGCACGATGCGGAAGCGCTGGCGGCGGCGATCGTCCGGCTGCTGACCGATCACCCGCTGGCGGACGGCCTAGCCCGAGCCGGGCACGACCTCGTCCACGACCGCTTCTGCCTGGAGCGGATGGTGGAGTCGGTCCAGACCATCTACGACGAGGGTGCCGCCGCGGTCGCCGCGCGAGCGGCCGCCAGCGCGAGCGCCTCCTAGCGCGCCACGAGCCCGGGAACGCGCCTTCCCCAGTCACCACAGTTGGGACCATTGACCTACGAGGCATCGGGGGCGCGGAGGGGCACCATCGGGGCCATGAGCCGTCAGCGAATCCTGGCCCACGCGGGCCTGATGGTCGCGATCATCGCGGGCTGTCTGCCCCTGCTGGGCCTGTGGTTCTACCCGCGCGATCTCCACGCCTACCTCAATGCCAACCCTGCCGATCCGTACGCCATCTGGCAGAGGAGCTGTCGGCGCATCCCTCTACTCGCCGGCGTTCTCCCAGTTGATCGAGCCGCTCCGCTGGGTGCCGTGGCAGGTCGCCGCCAGCGTGTGGATGCTGTCCATGGGCCTGGCCGTCTGGGCCGTCACGCGCAGCTGGTTCCTGGTGGTGTTGCCGCTGCTGTTCCTGGAATACGTCTTCGGCAATATCAACGCCTTCCTGGGCGTCGTGGCGGTGCTGAGCTTCCGGTACCCGGTGCTCTGGGCGGTGCCGCTGCTGACGAAGGTGACGCCGGGAGTCGGCCTGATCTGGTTCGTCGTTCGGCGCGAGTGGCGGAACCTCGCCATCGCTCTCGGCGCCACGGCGCTCATTGCCGGCATCTCGTTCCTGGCTGCCCCTCAGCACACTGGGCCGACTGGTTCGAGATTCTCGGGCGTAACGCCCGGGAAGGAACGGTGGGCCAGCAGATCCTCCCCGTTCCGCTCCCGCTGCGACTGGTCGCCGGGGCGGCACTGGTGGCCTGGGGAGCCAGGACGAACCGGCCCTGGACCCTGGTCGTGGCGATGTTCATGACGCAGGCGCTGGTCCAGGTCATGACCCCGGCCGTCCTTGCCGCGCTGCCAGCCGTGCTGAGGTGGGAGGGACGCGCGTTGTCCATGCGCTGGCGGCCTGGCTCAACCTAGGGCAAGGCGATCCCGTCCTCCACGGAACGCGTGCCCAAGGGTCGATCCGTCGCCCGTCCTGCTGGTCGGCCGACGTGATGAGCCAGTTCCGCGTGCGGGTCGTCGCCGCCATGCCCACACGGATCGGCGTGGATGATTGCCGAGGCGAGGTGTGGAACCTCGTGCAGGAGCGCATGGCGCGCTCGTTCGGCAACCGCGTGGGCTTCGGCGATGCTTCGGCTCTCGTCGACGGTGACCTCTGCTTCCGCATGAAGCCGATGGCCGATCCACCGGATGCGGACCTCGCCTACCTCTTCGACACCCTCCACCTCGGCCAGCACGGCCTCGGACTCGTCGCGGATGACTGGGTCCACACCGTCCATGATCCGCATGAGGACATCGCGAGCCGCATCCTTGAGAACCACGAGGATGAGCGCCGCGATCATTAGGCCCGCCAGCGGGTCGGCGGCGGGGAAGCCGACCGCGACGCCGGCGGCGCCGACGATCACGGCCAGCGACGTGAAACCGTCCGCCCGAGCGTGGAGGCCATCCGCGACGAGCGCCGCTGACCCGATATCCCGCCCGACTCTGATCCGGTAGCGCGCGACAAGCTCGTTGCCGATGAACCCGATGACGCCGGCCATCGCCACCGCCCACAGGTGGCGGATCTCGGCGGGATGCAGCAGGCGATCGATCGCCCCATACGCCGCGAGAGCCGCCGAGAAGGCGATGAACACGAGCACGACGAGCCCGGCCAGGTCCTCCGCCCGCCCGAAGCCGTACGAGAACCGCCGCGTCGCAGGCCGCCGACCGACGATGAAGGCGAACCAGATCGGCAAGGCGGTCAGTGCGTCGGCGAAGTTGTGGAGCGTGTCGGACAGCAATGCCACCGAGCCTGTGGCCATCACGACGATCAACTGGAGTACGGCGGTGAGGAACAGGGCGAACAGCGACAGCTTGAGCGCCCGCACGCCACGCACGTCGGACTCGAGGGCCGCGTCGAGCTTAGCCGCGGCGTCGTGGGAGTGGGGCCGGATCAGCTCGCGGAGCCGGGCGGCCAGGCCCGAGTCGGGCTCGTGATGATGTTCGCCACGCGGGTGGTGATGGTCCGGCTCGTGCCCCACGATCGAGACGTCAGACCCTTGGCGTCGTCCGGATTGGGGCCCAGTAGCGTTCGGCGTAACGTCCCGTCGCCCCTGCCAGGGCGACACGCGAGTGGTAGCCGGCCAGGTCGTCGAGCATCCCCTGATCGGACTCGAAAAGGCGGCGGATCTGGCTGCCGTACATGCGGATCCCGGCGGCCTTCTGGTCCATCAGCTCGCTGATGTCGCTGTAGCGGGCCTGGAGCTCCACGCCCGCCGGCAGGTCGAACGCCGCCGAGGGCCAGCGGGCGGGGTCCTCGAAGTCGTGCCACCAGGCGTACGGAAAGTCCTCGTAGAACGCCAGCCGTCCCGCGAAATCGGGCGCCGGCATGACCCACCGGCGTCCCTCATCGAGGAGTGACAGCCCGACCTCCCGGCAGAGCTGGTGATCGACGTGATCGCCCACCGCCAGGGGGAAATACACGGTCTGCGGCTCGAGCCGCAGGATCTCGCGCCGGATCAGCGCGTAGGGGGAAGGGTCGTCATCGCGGACGGAGCCAAGCAACTGCTCGTCACCCTCGTAGCCGCGATAGACGGCGTCCGGAAGATCGAGAAAGACGACGGAGCCCTCGATCAGGTAGGCGTACCGCTCCTCCTCGACCTTGCGGACCTCCATCGCCTCCAGCGCGCCGAGATTGATCCGCTCGAGCGAGCCCTGGCCCGGCACGGCGTCCGCGAGCGGGCGCTCCCCCGTCTCCTCGTTGGTGACGTTGGCGCTGCGCGTCCATGCCGCCCGTTGCCAGAACTGCCGGGCCTGGGTGTTGGCCTGTTCCTGCGTGACGGCCATGCGGTCGGGGTCGGCGGCCCACGGCCCGGTCCCGGCGCCCACCCTGACCTCGTAATCGGCAGGGATGTTGTCCCGCCGGAAGGCGACCATGTTCGGCCACAGCGCCTTTGTTCCGAATCCCAGCGCCTCTCGCTGGTAGGGGTTCAGCTCCTGGCCTTCCCGGGGACCGCCGGAGAAGACGCTCAGGATCGTCACGTTCTGGCCAAGCTCCCGGAGGCTCGCGATCAGCCCGCCGCAGGACAGCGCCGCGTCGTCCGGATGGGGGCTGACGAACACGTGCGTCATGGGCGCGGATTCTAGCCTTCGGGGAAGCCGAATCGGCCGATCAGCGGCACGAAGACGCAGGGCTCCAGGTGCTGCTCCTCCAGGCGGGAGCCCGCCCGGCGGACCATCATCAGCTCCTGGTGCTGCCGCGTGCCCACGGGAACCACGATTCGAGCGCCGTCGGCGAGCTGCGCCAGCAGCGGCTCGGGCACCTCCGGTGCCGCGGCCGCCACGATGATTCCCGCGAAGGGCGCCCGCTCAGGCCAGCCCAGGGTTCCATCGCCGACATGGATATCGACCGCCATGCCCAGCGCCCCCAGGCGCCGCAGCGCATCGGTCGCCAGCTCCTCGTCCCGCTCGACGCCCACCACCTCCGCACCCAGGGCCGCGAGCACAGCGGCCTGGTAGCCCGACCCGGTCCCGACGTCCAGCACCCGGGCTGTCTCCACGGGGTGCGCGGCCGCCCACTCGGCGAGCCCGAGTGCCTCAGTCATTCGCGCGACGATGTAGGGCTGTGAGATCGTCTGGCCGCTCCCGATGCCGAGCGCTCCGTCGTCATAGGCACGATCCGCCAGCTCCGGGGGCACGAAGCGCTCGCGCGGGATGCTGCCCATCGCGCGCAGGACCTCGGGGTCGCGGATCCCTCGAGAGCGAACCTGCCGATGGACCATCTCGGCGCGCCGGTCCGCGAAGCGGTCCTCGGGGGAGGCTCCGTTCGTCGCGCGGCCGCGGACACGCCCGATCATGAACCTGCGGGCGACGGGCTCCCTGGGGCAGGCGAGCCGGTCGTTTCACCGGCCGATCCACTCGGCGCGGCGCTCGCCCCAGACGGCGAGGCCCCACCCC
>JACDFU010000053.1 GCA_013815585.1 Chloroflexota bacterium | reverse complement strand
CTGGACCAGTACGCCGTTCCTGAGTCCCTCAGCGAGGCCTACGCGTCCGGCTACGGCGATCTCTCGGTCCACGAGGTGGCGGTCGATCCGCTGCGCGATGACACCGCATACCTGGCGTACTACAGCGCAGGGTTGCGCGCTGTCCAGATCCAGTGCCCCAGCCCGGATTCGACTGCCGGCTGCCAGCTTGTCGAGGTCGGCGGCTACATCGGCCCCGAGGGAAACGACTTCTGGGGCGTGGAGACCTTCGTTCGCGACGGCGAGACGATCATCCTGGCGAGCGACCGCGACTACGGCCTGTTCATCTTCCAGGATCCGTAGAGAGACCCGAACTCCGCCTTCGCCACGGTAACCAGGAGAGGGCCGGCCCGCCGGGGCCGGCCCTCTGATTTCCAGCTGCGTAATCAGCGAGATCTCCACCTACCAGCGTCCCTCAGCCTCGCCCTCTCCGCATGTCCGGTCACCCGGCCGAGTACAAGGGCATTATGATGGCACCATGATGATGCAGCGGACACAGATTACCCTCGATCGGACTGAGCATCGGCGGGCCCGGCGGCGGGCGGCTGACCTCGGCATCTCTCTGGCCGAATACTTCCGGCGGCTCGTCCGGCAGGACCTGGCAGGCCCGGCAATCACAGGTGATCCGAGGAGTCTCTTTGCGCTCGGCGACTCCGGCGGGTCCGACGTCACGGCCGCGAAGGATGCCTACGCCGCCGAGGCGATCACGAGCGTTCGACGATCGCGGTGACGTTGTTCGTCGACTCGTCGGCCTTCTACGCCGCCGCCGACGTCGGCGATGGGAGCCACCGCCGCGCGACGGAGGTCCTGGGCTCCGGTGAATCGTTGGTCACCAGTGACCACGTGCTGATCGAATCATGGCTCCTGATCCGCCATCGGTTGGGGCGGAACGCAGCCGAGCGGTTCTGGTCAGCCATTCGGGCCGGGGCCGCCGCTCTGGAGCCGATCGGGGCAGCCGATCTCGAGGCGGCCTGGGCCATCGGCCAGGTCTTCGTCGACCAGAACTTCTCCATCGTCGATCGCACGAGCTTCGCGGTCATGGAGAGACTCGGCGTGCTGCGCGCCGCGACATTCGACGCCGATTTCGCGGTGTATCGCTTCGGACCTCGCCGGGAACGAGCCTTCGAGATTCTCGGCTGAGGCGATCCGATCGCGGCGCGCCGGCCGAGTGCGGCGGCGGGCCCTACTCCTTGACCGACCCCCCGAGGATGCCCTGCACGAAATAGCGCTGCATCGTGAGGAACACGACGAGCGGCAGCGTCATCGAGACGAAGGCAGCCGCCGTGAGGAGCTGCCAGCCTTCGCCGTGTGATGCCACGAGGTTGCTGACCGCCACGGTCAGCGGGGCGACGTCCTTTCGTCCGCCCAGAAAGATCAGCGCGGCCAAGAGGTCGTTCCAGTTCCAGACCAGCTCCAGGATGGCCAGCGAGGCCAGCGCCGGTACGGACGTCGGCAGCACGATGCGGAAGAACGTCGCGAACGGTGAGGCGCCGTCGATGGCGGCTGCCTCGAGCATCTCGCTGGGCAGCTGCGCGAAGAAGTTGCGCAGCAGGTAGATCGCGAACGGCAGGCCGAAGCCCAGATGCACCAGCCAGATGCCCACGAACGTGCCGGTCAACCCGACCGCGTTGAACAGCCTCAGCACCGGCACGAGCGTGATCTGAATCGGTACCACGAGCATTGCCACCAGGAGGAGGAAGACCCAGTCCCGGTACCGGGAGCGCATCCAGGCCAGGGCGTAGGCGGCGTACGCGGCCACGCCGACGGTCAGCATCGTTGCCGGCACCGTGATGAGCAGGCTGTTCATGAAGCTCAGCCCGAGGTCCCGCCTGGTCAGGACCTGGACGTAGTTCTCGATCGTGAAGCTGAGCGGCGGCACGATGGCGGTCCACCATCCCGTGGTCGCCACCTCGTGGCCCGGGCGGACGGAGCTGATCAGCAGCCCGAGGGACGGCACCAGCCACGCGGCGCAGAGCAGGAGCACCGCCAGATGAAGCGGGATCCGGCGGAGCCCGACGGCAGCCCGCGACGGCGCGGCTACCGCACTTGGGACCGGGGCCACCGCCCCGCTTCCGGTCTCCGCCCTGGCAGTCACCGGCCGCCTGCCTGCTGCTGCCTGAAGCTGCGTAGGTTCCAGATCATGATCGGCACCACGGCGGCCATCAAAATCACGGCGATCGCGCTCGCCCGACCGTAGTGGCGGGCGCTGAACAGCTCCTTGAACATCCGCGTGGCGATCACGTCCGTGTCGAAGTTGCCGTTGGTCATCACGTAGACGATGTCGAACGCCTTGAGCGCGATGATTGCCATGGTCGTCGCGACGACCGTGACGGTGGGCATGAGCAGCGGCAGCGTGATCCGCCTGAAGAGCTGCCATTCGTTCGCCCCGTCGACCCGCGCCGCCTCGAGCAGCTCATCGGGGATGCCCTTCAGGCCGGCTGCCAGGACGATCATGCAGAAGCCCGCCTGCATCCACACCGTGGCCACGATCAACGCCCCGTTGTTCGTCAGTGAGTTGATCAGCCAGGTCTGCGGTTCAGCTCCCGGGATCAATCCGGTCAGCAGCCCATTGAGCGTGCCTGTCTGGGCGGCGCCCGGCGGTCGGTAGTCGTACATGAAGCGCCAGATCACACCGGCGGCCACCGCGGAGATTGCGATGGGCAGGAACAGGATCGACCGCGCGGCTCGCCCGTAGGGGACTCGATCGGTCAGGACCGCCATGGCGAGCCCCGCCGTGACCGCGAGCAGCGGCAGGCTGATCAGCCAGACAAGGCTGTTCTGGATCGCTGAGAGCAGGCCCGGATCGCTCGCGGCGTAGCGGTAATTGTCCGCCCCCACGAAGGCCGTCGAGTCCGAGTTCAGCAGGCTGAGATAGGCCGTGTTGATGGCGGGGATGACCAGGAAGACCGCCACCAGGACGATGGCAGGCCCGATCCACAGCCAGGGCCGCACCTGTCCCTGGCGGCGCGATGGCAGGACGCGGACGGCGCCCTCGACCGCTGCCAGGTAGAGGACGAGGACTGCCGGAACGAGGAGAACGGCGAGTGCTAGCTGGGCCGCTCGTTCCGGCAGCATTCGACTCCGAACAGAGGTATGAACCGCCTAGGGGTACGACTCTCCCCGGAGCCGCTCGAGCTCGGCCAGGATCTCGTCCAGGCTGCCCGGATCCTGTACGTAATCCAGGGTGGCCTTCCAGAAGCCCTCGCCCACGGCCTGCGGCAGCAGGTCGCTGCCCAGGTAGCTGACGCGACCCGCTCCCGCGAGGATCTCGGACGCCCGCTGGATGAAGGGGTCAGTGTAGGACTCGGCCGGCACGCCCTTGTTGGGGGCGAGCCAGCGCCCGGTTGCGGCGATCAGCGAGCCTGCCTCCGGCGTCGCCAGGTAGCGCACCAGGGCCTGCGACTGTGGCGTGTCGTTGAACATCGACACGATCTCGCCCGAGATCTGCTGGAGGTTGTCGTGCTCGGCGGTGAAGTTCGGCATGCCGAAGAAGTTGACGTTATCGATGGGCTTCAGGTCCGGGTAGTTCTCCAGGATGATGCCGCCCATGAAGGTTGCCTGCTCGTGCAGGAAGCAGGTGGGCGGATCGGTGAAGATCGCATCGGCGCCGTTCTCGAATGCGGTCGCCAGCACCGCGGACGGGCCGCCGTAGACCATCTTCGGATCCGTGGCAATTTCGCCGTAGGTCTCGAAGGCCTGCCTGACCTCGGGTGACGTCCAGGCCACTTCGCCCTGCCACCACTGGTCGTGGAAGTCGGGCCCAGCCTGCCGCAACAGGACCGCCGTGATGAATTCGGCTCCCGGCCAGCCGCTCGCCGCACCGCTCGCCAGGCCGATGCACCAGGGCGTGGTGCCCCCGGCCGCCGTCTCTGTCGTCCAGGCCTGGAGCTCCTCCCAGGTCTCCGGCTCGGTCGGGCCGGTATAGGTCTTGGGGTTGTACCAGATGAGGTTGCCCAGGTTCACCGTGTTGAACAGGCCGAACATCTGGTCACCGCGGCTGCCGATCGCCACGAGCCCTTCGTCGTAGTTCTGCTCGATGGCGTCCGCATCGAGGACCCCATTCAGGTCGACGAGCTTCCCTTCATCGGCGAAGGCGAACATCTGGCCGATCGTGGGCGTGATGACGACATCGGGAGGGTTGCCGCCGTCGACTCGGGTCTGGAGCACGGCCTGGAGGTCCCGGCTGCTCTCGTAATCGACCGTGATGCCGGTGGCCTCCTCGAACGGTGCGAAGACGGTCTCGAAGTCGGTGAGCTCCTCGCCGCCCAGGACTCCCATGACCGAGACGGAGCCACCGATCGCCTCACCGCCGGCCGCCTCCAGTGCTGCCGCGGCGGGATCCCGCAGTTCGGTGGGCGGGCCGGAGGCGCCTTCCGACAGCTCTCCGCTGGCTTCCTCGGGTGCGCTGGCGGACGGCGCAGTGGACGCCGGCTCCTGCGCGCTGGCAGAGGGTGCCTCGCTCGCCGCCACGGAGGCGGGGGCGGAGGCGGGAGCACTGGCTGGCGTGCCCGTCCCAGAGGGTGCCGGGGTACCCCCGGTGCAGGCGGCGATCAACGCGAGGACCACGATCGCGACCGACATTCGTTGAAGCATTGCCTTGGGCCTCCTCACTGTCTCGGGTGTCAACGGATTGGTTGGTCAGATCCGCCGTGTTGGCGTCAGGCGGCCGAGGGCTTCTGCCAGTCGAGCAGCGCCGGCAGGTGGTCCCGTAGTCGCATGAGGGCTGCGGGAACGAGCTCGAGATCTGAGCTCGGCAGCAGCAGCAATTCGTGCGGCAAAACCGTGGCCTCGGTCCACGCTCGTTGGGCGACGGGCAGCGAATAGCGCGCCGGATCGATGCGGCGCACGTAGTCGTCGCTGAGGTGATGGCGCCGCTTGGTCAAGGGCTGGAGCAGCGGAGACGCGTTGAGAGGTTCGTACGGGGCAAGAAGCCCCAGGCCCAGCTCGGCCGAGAGCGCCTCCCGAAAGGCGGCCCCGGGAAGGCCGCCGAACTCCACTTCGTCGTAGCGGATGATGTAGCCGTAGAGGCCCTGCGTGATGACCTGCGGCCGCCGGAGCGTGGTTCGGATCCCCGGCATCTCGGCCAGGGCGCCGTCGAGATAGCGCACGTTGCGTTCCCGAGCGGCCAGCTGCTCGGGAAAAGCCTCGAGCTGGGCAAGCAGAACGGCAGCCTGCCATTCGGTGCTGCGGTAGTTGCCGCTCTGGATGGGTCGCCACTGCGAGTCGAGCGATTGCGGGCGTCGCCGCCCGCAGTTGCGCAGGCTGTACATCTGTTCGCGGAGCGCCTCGCTGTTCGTGGTGACGAAGCCGCCCTCGCCGGCCGTGAGGGATTTGCTCGACTGGAAGCTGAAGGTCCCCAGGTCACCCAGCGAGCCGACTCCGCGACCATTCCAGCGCGAGCCGTGGCTGTGGGCGCAGTCCTCGATCACGGCGAGGTTGTGCCGTGATGCGATCTCCAGGATGCGGTCCATGTCCGTGATGCCGTCGTAGAGATGAACCACGATCACGGCCCGCGTGCGGTCCGTAACGGCGGCCTCGACGGCCTCTGGATCGATGCAGTAGGTCTCCGGCTCGACGTCGACCAGCACGGGGGTGGCGTTGACGTCGATGACCGCGGCGACGGTGGCCTGCCAGGTGAAGCCCGGCACCACCACCTCGTCCCCGAACCCGACATCGAGCGCCTCGAGAGCCAGCTGGATGGCGACCGTACCGTTGGCCACGCAGAGGCCAAAGCGAGCCGTCTGGAGCTCGGCAAAACGGGTCTCGAACTCCTGCTCGAGTGGCCCATCGAAGGCCCACTGGCCGCTGGCCAGCACCTGGTCGAGTCTGTCTCGCTCCGAGCCGGCTTCGGCCGGCCATTGCGGCTTCAACAGGCGGCCCAGGGGTGAGCCGCCGACGACGACCGGCTTGTCCAGCGTGAAACCTCCTATCGATCCTTAATCGATTAAGACTTGAACGTTTCAGAGGCTATCATCAGCAGCGTGAGTGTCAAGCCCACCCCGGCGAGGCGACGCGCCGGCCCATCCGATCGCCGTCCAACGCTGAAGGACATCGCCGCGGAGCTGGGAGTCACGGCGGCGACCGTCTCGAACGCCTACAACCGCCCAGATCAGCTGTCGCCCGAGCTGCGGACACGGGTCCTCGAGACGGCTCGGACGCTGGGTTATGCCGGGCCGGACCCGATGGCACGAGGCCTTCGCAGAGGTCGCGCGGGAGCGATCGGCGTGCTGTACGCGGACCGGCTCTCGTACGCGTTCAAGGACCCCGTGGCAGTCGCGCTCCTCGCGGGGATCGCCACCGCGGCAGAGGCGGCGGGGCTGGGCCTGCTGCTGGTGCCCGGCTCACCAAGGGAGGAGCGGGACCTCGATGCGGCGCGCCGGGCGGCGGTGGACGGCTTCGTGGTCTACTCGATGGCGCAGGAAGATCCCCTGCTGAGCGCAGCACTCGAGCGGCGGCTGCCGATCGTCACGGTGGACATGCCGGGGAGATCGGCCGCACCAAGCGTCGCCATCGACGATGTCGCCTCCGCAAGAACCGTGGCTGAGCACCTCGTCGGTCTCGGGCACAGGCGCTTCGGCGTCCTTTCACTCGAGCTCACGCCGGACGTCCGAAGCGGGTTGGCGGATTCGAGTCGCCAGCAGGCCGCCTCGTACCCCGTTTCGCGTGGGCGACTCCGCGGCTACAGGGAAGCCCTTGAGGCAGCCGGCCTCAGCTGGGACGAGGTTCCCGTCCAGGAATGCGCGGAGAACAGCGTCGAGGAAGGCAGGGCGGCAGCGGAACGACTGCTGGAACGTGGGAGCGGACCCACCGCTCTCCTGGCCATGAGCGACGCACTCGCGCTGGGTGCGCTCGAGGCCGGCCGGAGAGCCGGTTTGACGGTGCCCAAAGACCTTTCGGTGGTCGGATTTGACGACATTCCGGAGGCTGCTGGTGCGACGCCGCCGCTGACCACGGTGCACGAGCCGCATCTGGAAAAGGGCCTCAAGGCCGGGGAGATCCTGGTCGCGCTCCTCGCGGGAGAGGAGTTTCCCAGCGTCGTCACGCTGCCGACGCGCCTGATCGTCCGTGGCTCCAGCGCCCCGCCCGGCGCCTCAGGACCGCCCCGTTGACAGCTCAGTCGTCAAAGGCGTAGGTTCGCCCGGCCCCGCAGACGTGCCCCTTGCAGGAGGATCCCTATGCCGCGCCGACGCTCGCGTGCGTTTCTAGCCACCGTTCCGCTGATCTTTTCGCTGCTCTTGAGCGGAACAGCTTTAGCGCAGGACGGCGCCGACGCTCTCGTGACCGAGGGCAGCCGGCCGACCCCCTTCTCAGAGAACAAGCAGAACGAGCCATGGGTCGCGATCGATCCCTCCAACCCGTCCGTCCTGGCCGCAGGCGCGAATGACGAAATCGACATCGAGGCCTGTAACGCGGGCGACGACACGATCTGCCCCTTCACGCCGGGAGTAGGCGTTTCCGGTATCTCTTTCTCCCTGGACGGCGGACACACCTGGCAGCAGCCCGACTACCCCGGCTATTCAGCGCGAACGGCGCCAAGCTGCAACCCCGGTGTGCCTGACGGTCCTGCGGGACCCACGGCAGCGGACAAGTGCGTCCCGGAGACCCCCAACCAGGGCGGGCTCATCGGCACGCTTCCCTGGTACTACGAGGCCGGCCTATCCTCCGGCGGCGATCCGGCGCTCGCCTTCGGGCCGCAACCCGGTCCGAACGGCTTCTCGTGGGCGAACGGTTCGCGCCTTTACTACGCGACCCTGGCCGCGAACTTCCCCGGCCGGCAGGCATTCAAGGGCTTCGAGGCGATCGCCGTCTCGCGCACGGACAACGTTGCCGCCGCTGCTGCGGGCAACCGCGAGGCGTGGATGAAGCCCGTCATAGCATCAAAGCAGAGCAGCACGACCTTCTCCGACAAGGAAGCCATCGCCGCTGACGACGCTGCCTCCAGCCCCTACTTCGGGAACGTCTACGTCTGCAACGTCGCGTTCCGGAGCGCGGGCGCCGGCAGCCCCGAGCCGATCATCTTCGCCCGCTCCACCGATGGTGGCGCGACCTGGCGCTCCCGACAGCTCTCGGCTGCCACGAATACCAATCAGACCGGCGGCCGCCAGGGTTGCATGGTCAAGACCGACAGCCGCGGCGTGGTCTACATCGTCTACATCGGGACGGACATCAAAACCCGCGGCACGGTCTTCTTCATGCAGCGCTCCTTCGACGGCGGCGTGAAGTTCGGACGGTCGCGCATCATCGCCCGCCTCACCGAGGTTGGGCTGCCCGACCCGGCGACCGGCCGCTGGAGCTTCGACGGCGTCGCTGGTGGGCGCACGAACAGCTTCCCGAGCATCGACATTGCGAACGGGGCGCCCAGCGGCTTCACGGCCGCTCAGCGCGCTGCAGACTCTCGCCGCGATGAGATCGTCGTCGCCTGGCCCGATGGCCCCACGCCGTCGGACGAAGATCCAGGCCCCAATGAGGAGGCGCTCGTCCGCTACTCCATCAACGGAGGCAACACCTTCCAGAACGGCGGCCGTGCGTCACTTCCTTCAGAGCGTCCGAATTTCCCTGCCATCGCAATCTCGCCGGACGGGCAGGACGTCTACATGACCTATGACAACTTCCTGCAGCCGTGGCAATCCACCACGGCCCTGCCGCGGCTTCAGCAGGGAGTGGTGCGCCACGCCGACGTGGCGGCCAGCGGCGATCCGGGGGCTTGGACCGACCTGGAGCGCGCTCCGACGGGCGATGCGCGGGCATCCAGCCAGAACAACTTGGTCGCCGAGTTCCATGGCGACTACAACTACGCCGACGCCACGAATAACTTCGGGGCGGCGGTATGGTTCGACGTTCGGAACG
Source organism: Chloroflexota bacterium (assembly GCA_013815585.1). GTDB lineage: Bacteria > Chloroflexota > Limnocylindria > Limnocylindrales > CSP1-4 > JACDFU01. The sequence goes on along the minus strand of JACDFU010000053.1, from coordinate 6,365 downwards.
CAGCCGACTGCCCGGCTATCGACGCGTTCCGCCAGGCGTTCGTGGAGGATGTTCTGAGTGGGGCTGCGAAGCCTCTCCGCGAGACTCCGCGTAATCGAACCGACCCGAACAACCACGCTGCGGGCCTGCGGCCAGGGCCTCAGAACGAGTGCCCGGCCACCTGGGGCAACTCGGACATCTGGGGCGGCTCATACGCCGACCCAACTCCGTAGCGGCCCCTAGAAGGGCCGAGCAGAAGGCCCAGGTCAACCAATAGAGAGGCCGCCGTGAGGCGGCCTCTTTGATTCCAATCGTTTCATTTGAACGTTCCGACCCGGTCCGATCCCGTACACAGTGGAGGCCGCACACGGCGGTCGCGCTGGAGGAACCATGCAGGATCTCGTGGACCGGGCACAGCAGGGCGATCGCGACGCCTTCGCCGCACTCGCGTCCTCGTCGGTCGACCGCCTGTATGCCACCGCGCAGCGCATCCTCCGAGACACCGAACGTGCCCATGACGCTGTGCAGGAGACTTTGCTGGAGGCGTGGCGCGATCTACCGCAGCTGAGGCAGACCGCCCGCTTCGACGCCTGGCTCTACCGAGTGCTTGTTCGCGCCTGCTATCGGCAGGCGCGGCGGGACCGGTCCTTCCAGGCGACCATCAGGGTGCTCCACAGCGAGCCCGCGGAGTCCGACGCGTCACAGCTCGTTGCCGATCGAGACCTGCTGGAGCGTGCCTTCAACAGGCTGTCGGTCGACCAGCGTGCGGTCGTCGTACTCCATCACTACGTCGGCCTCGATCTAGTCGAGGTCGCCGCTGCACTTGGCATTCCAGTCGGGACCGCGCGGTCCCGACTGCACTACGCACTCCGCGGTCTCAGGTTCGCCATCGGGGCGACTCCCGTGGCCTCCACGAAGGAACACACGGCATGACACGAGACCGCTACTTCGACCAGCTCCTCTCCGACGTCCTCGAGGAGGGCCCGCGCGAAGCGCCGGACGTCCTGCTCGATACCGTCCTGGACAACTTCCCTTCGATCAAGCAACGAGGGCGGCGTCAGGCCGCGCTCGGGAGGATTCTCATGCCCGCCACGACAATGCTCAAGATGGGGGCAGCGGCCGCCGCCGTTGTCCTCGTGGTTGCCTTCGGGTATGTGCTCTGGGCGACCGGCCCGAGCGCCACAGTCGGCGATCGCGGAAGCACCCCAACAGCTGCCCCACCGTCGGCGTCGCCCTCGGCCGCATCCTCGGCGTCGGCCGCCGTTGTGGCTCCCGAAGTCGTCATCCCGATCAAGCGGGAAGTCGACAGCGTGATGGCGATGTCGGCCTTCGGGGACACCGTATGGACCTACTCCGACGATGGACTGGTCCGGATCGACGCCGGCACGAACGAGGCGACCACCGTCCCGATCCCCATCGAGGCGAGCGCCTTTCACCATATCGCGGCCACCGAGAATGCCGTCTGGGTGACCGACTCCGACAACAACCTGGTCTACCGCGTCGACCCCCAGACCAACGAGGTGGTGGCGACCATCCAGACGGAGGAAACTCCGGAGGTCATCACCGTCGCCGAGGATGGGATCTGGGCGGGCGGCGTGCACATCGATCCCGCCACCAACGAGGTGGTGGGCGAGACTCCCTTCATCGGCCGATATGGTCTGGGAACCTTCTGGTACACGGCCGGTACAGGTGCGATTTCCCGGGTCGACCCGGACGGATCTGACGACGTCGTCAAGATCGACCTTCCGCCATCCGTCGGGAACTGTGAGATCGACGGCTTCACCGATATCGTCTGGACCTGGTGCTACCCCGAACCGGTGGTCGCTCGGATCGACCCGGAGACGAACAAGGTGGTTGCCACCGTTGATTTCGGCGGGCCGATCGGCGGTCCGATCACCGGCCTGACGAGCGACCTCGCAGCCTCCTGGTGGCTTGCCCCGGCTTCGCCGGACGGCCCCGGGCGGTTCGTCCGAGTCGACCTTGCCACCCATACGGTCGACCGCACGATCTCCATCGGAGATGGGTTCGACCCAGACGTGCCTGTTGTCGCCGGCGATGCGCTCTGGGTTGCGGACGAACAGGCCAAGGTCGTCGGGCGGTTCCCGCTCGATGCCTTTGCCGCACCGTGAGCCCGGCGGCAGCATCGTGAGCGAGTCGTAAGCTCGCGACGGGAAGCAACCACCTCCTGCTGAAAGCCCCTTCGGTCATCCGAGGGGGCTTTTCGGCGCCAGTCGACGTGCGGGACTCCACCGCCCGGCCATAGACTTCTGCCATGGCCGAGGAACGCAAGCTCGTCAGCGTTCTCTTCGCGGACATCGTCGGCTCGACCTCGCTGGGCCATGACAACGATCCGGAAGTCGTTCGGGCAGTGCTCGCCCGGTACTTCGAGCGCGTCCGGGAGATCGCCGAGGGGCACGGCGGCAGCGTCGAGAAGTTCATCGGCGATGCGGTGATGGCCGTGTTCGGCGTCCCGCGGCTCCACGACGACGACGCCGAGAGAGCGGTCCGGGCAGGCCTCGCCATCCGTGACGCGATCGGGCCGCTCAATGAGGAGGTGGCACTCCACCTCGAGGCGCGCATCGGCATCAGCACCGGCGAGGCCGTGGCGGCCGTCGCGGCCCTAGACGAACGCCAGCAGTTCCTCGTGACGGGCGACGTCGTGAACGTCGCGGCCCGCCTTCAGCAGCAGGCGGATCCGGGCGAGGTCGTGGTTGGGTCCCTGACCGAGCAGTTGACGCGCGAGGCGATCGAATACTCCGAGCGGGCGCCGGTCGAGGCGAAGGGAAAGCCCGAGAGCGTCGTCGCGTTTCGTGCCCTGCGTGCCACCAGTCAGCTGCCAGAGCAGGCTCGTGGACTGCCCCAGATGCGTGCCCGGCTCGTTGGCCGAGGCCGAGAGCTGCGCCTGCTGATCGACACGTTCGAACGCTCACGGGACGATGCCCGGGCCCAGTTGTTCACCCTCCTCGGCAATGCCGGCGTCGGCAAGTCCCGCCTGGTGGGCGAATTCCTCGCGCGCGTGGGGGGTGGGCCGTCCGCGCACATCCTGCGGGGACGTTGCCTGCCGTACGGCACGGGTGTCACCTACTGGCCGCTGCTCGAGGTGCTTCAAGCGGATCTCGAGGTCAGCGCGGCACAGACGCGAATCGAGGTGCTCCAGCGGCTCGACGCCCGGCTGGACGCGCTGATCAGCGACGGTGCCGAGCGGCTCGCAGTGCGCAGCCGGCTCCTGGTCCTGCTGGGCCTCTCCGAGGCGCCCGAAGCTCTCCCGGATGTCGCGCCCGCTCACCTGGCCGCTGAGCTCGGCTGGGGCCTGGCACGCTATCTCGAACCGATCGCGGTCCGGACGCCGGTAGGCGTCGTGATCGACGACCTGCAGTGGGCGGAACCAGCTGTGATCGAGATCCTGCGTGGCGTACTCGAAAAGGCGGCCGACCTGCCGATCATCTTCGTCTGCATCGGCCGGCCCGATCTGCTGGAGCGCCACCCAACCTGGGGTACCGGTTCACCCAACGCGACACTGATCGTGCTCGAGCCACTCACCGCCGACGAGACGCGGACGCTGATCGGCCGCCTGCTCGACGTCGACGATCTACCCGAGCCGCTGCGTGCCCGGATCGCAGAGCAGGCCGCCGGCAACCCGCTCTTCTGTGAGGAGTTCCTGCGCATGCTCATCGAGGAGGGCAGGCTAATCCGTGACGGCGATCGCTGGCGCGCCGCGGGAGCCGGCAGTCTGGACGTGCGCGTCCCCGAGTCGATCCACGCTCTCATCGCGGCCCGTCTGGACGGTCTTTCGCCTGACGCCAAGCAAATCGTCGGTGCTGCGAGCGTAATCGGTGAGCAGTTCGAGCTCGCTCAGCTGGCGGCGATCACGGCTGCAAGCGACCCGGAGATCGAGGCGGAGCTCCGGGCCCTGGTACGCGGCGGCTTCGTCGTCCCGGACCGGCAGTCGGGGCCCGGCACCTACCGCTTCCGGCACATCCTGCTGCGGGACGTGGCCTACGCGACGCTGCCGAAAAGCGAGCGCGCACGCGCGCACGAGACCTTCGGCCGCCATCTCGAGGAAGCGGCCGGCGACCGCCGCGAGGAGCTGGTCGAGATCCTCGCCCACCACGCCGAGCGGGCTCTCAGCCTGTCGGTGGAACTTCGCTTGTCCGGCGCTGCGCTCGCCGACCGCGCGCGCAGGGCCCTCGAGCTGGCCCTGGATGCTGGAGATCGGGCAGCCGAGCGCGAGAACGCCCCCGCGCTTGCGGTTTTCGTGCGCACCGCGCGCGCGGTGGAAGCTGCGACCGGCAGCCTCGGTCGGACCGAGAACGCTCGGCTGGTCCTGCTCGAGGCCCGCGGCCAGGCGGTGGCCCCTAACTACCCGGTGGCGCGGGAGCAACTCCAGCGAGCTGCCGACCTCGCCCTCGAGGCTGGCCGGCCGGACCTGGCCGCGGCCGCTTACCTGTCCCTCGCCGGGGTCCTCATCTTTGCCGCAGGCGAAGAGGAGTTCGACGAGATGGACGCCGCCGTGGCGTCCGCCGTGGCCCGCTTCCACGAGCTCGGCGATCTCCCCGGTGAGCTGGAGGCGCGGTTGTTGGGACTCGAGCGCCTGTTCGCCGCTGGTGAGCTGACCCAGATGCTGGAAGTCGGAACCAGCCTCGTGGACGCAGCTCTGACGGGCGGCTCACGGGCCGTGGCGGCCCGCGCCCTGAGGAGGCTCGCCGGCGCCGCCGGCTGGCTGGGTCAAACCGCCCTGGCCGATGCATTTGCCGACCAGGCCGCGGAGATGGCGGGGGAGCTGGGCCTTGTTTCCACCGCCCGTTGGGTGCGGTTTACGCGGGCGCGGCTCGCTTGGACCCGGGGTCGGTTCGGTGAAGCAGAGCAAGCGTGCCGGGAACTCGTCGCGGAGGCGGAGGAGGCCGGAGACGGTCACCTTATCGTCTCGTCGGCCAGGCTGTTGGGGGAGACGCTCACGGAGGCGGGACGAACTGAGGAGGCGTATGGAGCGATTCGGCTCGCACTAGACCACAGTGTGCGAACCGGCGAGCGCTGGAACCGTACCGAGCTTTTGGCGCAGCGCGCGAGCTGCGCGACCCTGCGAGGCGACCTCGTGGCCGCCGAGACGATGCTTGCCGAGTCCGACGCGACGGTGCGGGCGGATGACCTCGCCGCGATCGGGGTCTACAACTCGACCCTCGGGCAGCTGCGGGCCGCGCAGGGCCGCGACGAGGAAGCCGAGGCGGCCCTGCGTCTCGCGCTGCACACGATTCGGCCCACCGAGTACTGGTGGTGGACGACTCTTGCTCTCGATCTGGCCGAGTTCTTGGTCGCACGCGGGCGCGCAGCAGAGGCAGCCAGCCTAGTCGGCGAGGTGGAGGCGAAGCTGGCAGGCTCGGACATCCATCTCCGCCGAGCACAGCTCGAGCGCCTCGAGGCGCAGCTCGCCGAGGCGCCGGCATGAACTGCGTCGAGCCTATGGCAGCCTCCCTGTGAGCCGTTCCTCGGCGATGCAGGCAGGCTCGCCTCCGGCTGAGTTCCGAGAACAGCAGCGGGCCCTCGAGCGCGCATACCTGGCGGAGTCCGATCCCATCCGCCAGTCGGGATTCTCGGGCGGCCCGAGGCGCTGGCGCGCGGAGCGCGAACCCATCCTGGAGGCCGTCCCTGCCGACGGCGACTTCCTCGACATCGGCTGCGCCAATGGCTACCTGCTGCAGTGCCTGGTGGCCTGGGCCGGTGAGCGGGGGATCCGGCTCAACCCGTACGGGCTCGACGTCGGCGCCCGATTGATCGATCTCGCGAAGCATCGATGGCCCGAGCGCGCCGACCAGTTGTGGGTCGGCGACGCCTGGTCCTGGAACCCACCTCGGCGCTTCGATTATGTCTACACGCTGCTCGAGTACGTCCCGTTTCTCGGTGAGTCTCCCGATATCCGGCCAGGGCCTCTCGTCCGGTTATATCTCGAGCGCCTGCTGGGCAAGGCGGTGCGACCGGGCGGACGGCTCATCGTCGGCTCGTACGGCAGCCGATCGCGCGGCGTCCCGCCCCTGGACCTCCGCTCGACGCTCGAGGATTATGGATTCCAAGTGGCCGGGACGGCTGAAGGAGGGAGCCCGATCACGACTCGGTTCGCCTGGGTCGACCGCCACGAGGCGGGCCCGTGACCGAGTCGGCAGAACGGTTCTGTCCGCGCTGCGGCACGCCTGCGATCGCGGGCATGCCCTTCTGCGCGAAGTGTGGCCTGGAGCTCAGCGGCGCGGCCAGCAATGGGTCGGCAGAGAGCGTTCCGGTCCCGGTGCCGATCGAGCCCGAGGTCAACGAGCGCGGCCGCTCGAGCGAACGCGCCGGCGCCCCCGACGAACGGCAGTGGGACGACGCCCGCCGCTCCGTGGGGCACGACGTCGGCC
>JACDFU010000164.1 GCA_013815585.1 Chloroflexota bacterium | reverse complement strand
GTCGTGTACTCCGTGTGCCGCCAGTTGCCGTACACGCGGCTGCCGACCGGCACCCCAGCGCGGTCGCTCTCGACCACCTCACCGGCCGCGCGGTAGCCGAAGACGATCGGGTAACTGATGCTGGGTGCGCCCTTCACGAACAGCCTTAGCTCCTCGTTCCAGGTCTTGTGCAGGTAGACGTTGGTCGCCTCCTTGCCGTAGAACGTCATCTCGGTGCCCGGGCTGATCGCAGAGCGAACCGTGCGGATGCGCAAGCATCCGTCATCGAGGGCCGCCAGTGGGTAGCTGGCGCATTCCACCTCTCCACGCTCGTTGATCTGAACGGTGCGGCCGCCGATCTGCCCCGCGGCCGCGAGCGCTTCTGTGTCCATCCTCCTCAGGCGACCGCCGCCGGCATCTGGGAGCGCAGGAACTCGACCGACCGGGGCAGCACCTCGTCGGATGGCCCGGACAGGTGACACTCCAGCGAGGCGTAGCCCTGGTAGCCCATCCGATCGAGCGCCTCGAAGACAGTCCGGAAGTCGAGATGGCCCTTGCCCGGCTCCAGACGCTGGCTGTCCGCCAGGTGGACGTACCCGAGGTGCTCACCGGCCGATTCGAGGGAGGCGCCGAGATCCGGCTCCTCGATGTTCATGTGGAAGACGTCGCCCATCGTCCTGACCCGTGGGCTGCCGATCTGCTCCCGCAGGCGCATCGAGTCGGCCACGGTCACGCAGAGATCGTTCTCGTAGCGGTTGATGGCCTCGAGATGGAGTGTGCCGCCGACCTTCTCGGCGTGACCGGCGAGCTCGCGCATCCCCTCGAGGAAGACCCGTTCGTCCTCCTCATTGGAGCGCCCCGTGCCGTTATCAGGCAGGTTGCGGCTGCGGCCGTAGATGGGCACGACGATGCAGCCGGCATCGATTTCTGCTCCGACCTCCAGCAGGCGCTTGATGTCCTGGCGGGCTATGGCGACCTGTTCGAGGTCGGGGTCGATCAGCCAACCCCGGTAGCCCGCGCAGATGGCCGAGACAGGGATCCCCGCGGCCCGGGCCTGGCGTGCCGCCTCCGCGATGTCCAGGGTCTGAAGCTCGATCGCGTCGAAGCCGTAGCGTCGAGCGGCGTCCCACTTCTCCTGGATGGTTTCGCCCGGCAGGAGCCGGTCCTGGATAGAGAGTCGAATCATCGTTCAGGCCCACCACATCGCGCTGGCCGACTCCGTGAGCACGGCCTCCTTGAGCGTGCCAATCGCCTTGGTCAGGCCTTCGTCCGGCGAGGCGAGACTGTCCTCGTGCTCGATGCTCAGGACGTGGTCGTAGCCGGTCACCCGGAGTGCGCTCACGAATCGCTTCCAGAACAGGGCATCGTGGCCGTACCCGACGCTCCGGAAGACCCAGCTCCGTGCGCCCACGTCGTCGTAGCGACCGTAGTCCAGGACGCCGTTTCGCGCCACGTTCTCCGGATCGAGCGCGGTGTCTTTGGCGTGCACGTGCACGATGGCGTCGCCCAGGGCGCGGATCGCGACGATCGGGTCGATGCCCTGCCAGAAGAGGTGGCTGGGATCCAGGTTGGCGCCGATCACCGTGCCTACCGCTTCCCGAAGGCGAAGCAGGGTGGGGGGGTTGTAGACAACGAAGCCCGGATGCATCTCGAAACCGAGGCGCACTCCATGGTCGGCCGCGTACGGACCCGCCTCCTTCCAGTAGGGAATGACGACGTCGTCCCACTGCCACTTCACGATGTCGCTGAACTCGTTCGGCCAGGCGCAGGTGACCCAGTTCGGCTGGGTCGCGTTCGGCCCCTCACCGGGACAGCCACTGAAGAGGTTCACCACCTCGACCCCCAGCCGCTCGGCCAGCTGCACGGTGCTTCGGAAAACGCCATCCGATCCTTCCGCAACCTTCTTGTCGGGATGCAGCGGATTGCCGTGGCAGGAGAGCGCGCTGATGACGAGCCCCCTCGACTCGAAGGCATCGCGAAAGGCGCCACAGGCGCGGTCATCGGCAAGCAGGTCGTCCGGCTTGCAGTGGTGGTTACCCGGGTAGTTGCCCGTGCCGATCTCCACCGCGCCGAGCCCGAAGGTGACGATCTTGTCGAGCATCGGCTCGAACTCCATCTTTCCGAAGATCGGATCGAAAACGCCGATTTTCACACTGTCTCCATTTCAGTTCTTCACGGCCCCCGCAGTCATGCCCTGGATGAACTGCCGCTGGAAGAGGACGTAGAAAACGAGCACGGGGAGCACCATGAACAGGGATCCGGCCGCGATTAGCTCGATGTCCCTGGTGCGGCCGCCCACTATCCCGGATGCTACTCCCTCCCCGCTGTCAAGAGGCTGCTTATGGGACACTCAGCGCATGTCGCGGGGCCGCTTTCCATCCAATGTCCTTGCGCTGCTCCTCGGTGTGCTTGCGCTGGTCGTCGGGACGCTTGCCGGCTGGAGCGACGTCTTCAATGCACTCCTCGTCAGCCCCGCACCGTTCGTCCGCTTCCTGCTTGCGAGCGCGGCCGGCCTGCTCGGCCTGACGCTGGTGCTGCGCAGCGCCGAGCAACTGAGTGCAGCCGACCATCCACTCGAGCTCATCCGCGGAGTTCGGCTCGTCTTCCTGGCGGTGGCAGCCCTGGCTGCGGCGGCTGGCTGGCTGGTCGGCTCGCCACTGCCGATCGTGGCCGGCCTGGTGATCGCTGGGATCGATGTCGTCGAGACCTCGGTCTTTCTGCTCGTGACCGCCGCCCGGCCGGGCATCCGCCAGTAGTCCCGGTCAGAGCATCTTTCCTGGGTTCAGGATGTTGAGCGGGTCGAGCGCCGTCTTGATCGCCTTCATGGCGGCCAGGGCGTCCGGGCCGCGCTGCTGCTCGAGATAGCGCCGCTTCGCCACGCCAGTGCCGTGCTCGCCGGTGATCGTTCCGCCTAGCGCGATCGCCGAGGCATAGATCGATGCTCGGGCAGCATCGATTCGCTTCTCCGCGGTGGGGTCGTCCCGGTCGACCACGAAAGTAGGGTGCAGGTTGCCGTCGCCTGCGTGCCCGAAGACGCCGACGCGCAGCCCGTGCTCGGCGGAGATGCGCTCGATGCCCGCGAGCAGCTCGGGAATCCGACTTCGCGGAACGCCGATGTCGTCCATGCGCGCGCCACGCCAGCACGCTCCAGGGCTCCGTGGGCCGCTCGGCGTGCCTGACGCAGCCAGTCAGCCTCCGTCGGATCGGTCGCCCTGACGATCGAGCTTGCGCCCGCCGCGGTGCAGGCGGTCTCCGCGGAGTCGAGCTCGACGACGGAAACCTCGCCGCCGGCATCGGACTCGATCATGAGCATCGCGCCTGCCTCTCGATCGAGGCCGAGGTCATGCGCATCGTCAACGGCCCGGATCGTAAAGTTGTCCATCAGCTCCAGCGTCACCGGCACGACGCCTGAGCTTGTCAGCCGCACGACCGCGTCGCCCGCCGCGAGCACCGTGGGGAAGAACGCCAGCAGCGTGAGCTTTGGAGCGGGCGCCGGAATGAGGCGCAGCGTGGCCTCCGTGACGATCCCGAGTGTCCCCTCCGAACCCACGAAGAGCGCGGTCAGGTCGTAGCCGGCGACGTCCTTGATCGATTTGCCGCCGGTGCGGATCACCGCGCCATCCGCCAGCACGACCTCGAGGCCGAGGACCCAGTCTCGCGTGACGCCGTACTTCAGGCAGCGCAGGCCGCCCGAGTTCTCCGCGATGTTCCCGCCGATCGTGCACCACTCGAAGCTGGCCGGATCGGGCGCGTAGAAGAGGCCCTCTTCCGCCACCGCGCGCCCGAGATCAGCGTTCACCACGCCAGGCTGGACCACCGCCACGAGATTCGCAGCGTCGATCTCCAGGATGCGGTTCATCCCCGTCATGACCACCGTCAGCGCCCCCTCGATCGCGATCGCCCCTCCGGAAAGGCCACTCCCCGCCCCGCGCGGCACCACCGGCATCCGGTGCGTGCTGGCCAAGCGAAGAATGGTGCTGACCTCGTCCGTGGTCGTCGGAAGGGCAACCCCGAGCGGCTGGCCCGGATGCATGTATTCCGTCTCGTCGAAGCGATACGCCTCGGTATCAGCGGGCTCGGTCAGGAGCGTCAGGCTGGGCGAAGCGGCTCGCAGCGCGGTAAGGAAGGCGCCTGCGGTCTCAGCCTCCGACACGCTCGAATTCGGCCGAGCACTACTCCGGCTCGTAGGTGACCACCAGCTCGGGAGCGCCGTTCCTGGAATCGCTCGATTGAAACTCATTGGTCTGGTCGCCGTCGACTGAGCCATCGCCGTCCGGCGACCCGTCGTCCGAGGCGGCCAGCAGGGTGATGCCGAAATTGTCGACAGCCTGCCCGCCGAGCTCCTCTGGGGCCAGCGGCAGGTACAGGTCGGTGATATCGACGAGGACCTCTTCGCCGCTCTTCCTTGGCCCCTCGAAGGTGACCGAGCCTTCCGCAGTCGTCTCGGGCTTGTTCACCCAGGTGACCTCGTTGCTGCTGCTCAGCTCCGCCCCGCCGCCTTCTGACCACCGACCTGCGGTGTTCCGCATGACGCGCGTCGAGGGCGAGGAGCCACGACTGGCGCGGACAGCGCCGGATCGAGTCAGGCGCAGCTGGATTCGTTGGATCCGGGTCGTACCCGTCCAGTCGTCCTCGAACTGGATCAGCGAGCGATACAGGAAGACACCATTCCTCCCCCGAGCAGCCCCAACAGGGAGCGTCGAATCGGCGCCCGCTCCGGCGCGATAGTCACCTGAAACGGCGACTCGCGCGTCCTGCGATGCGGCCATCGTGCGGGTTTCGCCGTCGCCGCTTCCTCCGGCTCCGCCTGTACCCTCGTTGTCGTTCGAACCACGCGGTGAGCCCGAGGCGCCCCCCAGGAGGTTCGCCGCCACCACTGCGAGGATCGCCAGGCCGGCCAGGCCCGCGGCCGCCACCCCGGCGCGCCGCGGCAGGCGGACGCTAGCTGCAGCTCGCCGGTTCGCTGCCGCCTCCCAGAGCGGGGAACCTCTGGGTTGATCATCCGGGGTCGCCCGGGGAGGGCC
>JACDFU010000052.1 GCA_013815585.1 Chloroflexota bacterium | reverse complement strand
GAGCTGGGTTCAGAACGTCGTGAGACAGTTCGGTCTCTATCCATCGTGGGCGTAGGGAACTTGAGAGGAGCTGCTCCTAGTACGAGAGGACCGGAGTGGACGAACCGCTGGTGTGCCAGTTGTCCCGCCAGGGGCATCGCTGGGTAGCTATGTTCGGCTGGGATAAGCACTGAAAGCATCTAAGTGCGAAGCTCGCCTCGAGATGAGGTTCCCCACCGGGTCAACCGGGTAAGACCGCAGGGAGACCACCTGCTATATAGGCGGCATGTGGAAGTCGGGCAACCGATGAAGCTGAGCCGTACTAACGGTCGAGGGCTTGACCTCTTTCAGCAGCCCACCCGAGGGGTGGCTGCGTCCCGGATCACATCTGTCGCGGCATCGATCGAGATGCCGGGCGGTGATTGAAGACTTCATCGCCGGCTGGCCGAATGGCCAGTCGAAATGCCGATCACGTCATCACTGACGAAGAAATCCTGGTGACCCCAGCGGAGAGGCCACACCCGTTCCCATCCCGAACACGGTCGTTAAGCTCTCCAGCGCCGAAGATACTGAGAGGGCAGCCTTTCGGGAAAATAGGTCGTCGCCAGGGTTTTTTCGTGTCCGGCGCTCGCTTTGCCGGACATGCCACCCCCTCCCCACTATGATCCGGCCATGCAGGCGGTGAAACCGGGCGCCGATACCCAGCAGGTCCTGGCCGGGATGTGCCCGTATCTTCTCTCCGAGGACGGAGCCTGGCGGGCCGCTCGGCCAATGCGTGAGCATCGCTGTACTGCGGTAAGGCCTCCCGCCCCGCTATCGGCCGACAAGCAGCGTCGGCTCTGTCTCGTCGAGGCGCACCGCACGTGCCCCGCCTTCGAGGCCGCCCAGGATCGGCGCGCAGCTGAGCTTGCCCGGGCCGGCATCTCGAGCTACGCCCTAGCCGCACGACAGAATCGCCCGCTTGCTCGCACGACACCGGTCGCCCTTGACCGCCCGACAGCGGTTTCGAGCCCTCGAGCACTCGTAGCGGGCTATGAACGGCTGGGACAGATCGGTCTCGTGGCACTCATTCTTCTTGCCGGTCTGGCGCTCGTTGTGGCGCGGGTGCTCCCCAGCGACAACGCGGGCGCGGCCCGCTCGCCCAGCCCCCCGCTCGCAGCGGCGGCGACGGCATCTGCCGCGGCCAGCGATCCCCGGGAATCACCGTCCGACCGCCCCGAGCCGACGCGGACCCCCAGGCGGACCGAGCGCCCAAGTCCCACGCGGCCGGCCCAGCCGGAGACCTACACGGTCAAGCGCGGGGACACGCTGACCGAGATCGCCGAGCGATTCGATACCACGGTGGCGGTTCTGCAGCGGCTGAACAGCATCGCCAACCCGAGCCAGCTGCGGGTTGGCCAGGAGCTGAAGCTCCCACAGCAGTAAGCCGTCGGAGACGTCCGGGCAGTGTCCCCGGCGTGAGGGTTCGCGGCGCACGCAGCCCCGCGGTCAGCCCTGGCAGCTGCGGCAGAACGTCGTGACGAAGCCGCCCGCGGAGATCTCGCTCAACCGCGCACCACAGCGCGGGCAGGGCTGCCCTCCCTTGCCGTGAACCTGCAGGAAGTCGCGGACCTCGACCTCGAACCGCGGCGGGACGCGATCGCGGAGCTGGTCCGTCGCCCTGGCAAGCACATCCCGGGTGGCGTGGTAAAGCGCGTCCATCTCTTCCGGCGCGAGGGAGGATCGCTTCCGAAACGGAGCCAGCCTGGCCGCCCACAGGATCTCGTCGCTGTACGCGTTTCCGATCCCCGCCACGAACTCCTGGTTTCGCAGCACGCTCTTGAGCTCGCCGCTATGGCGGCGGAGCCGGCCGCGCCACGCGTCGAGGTCAAGCGTCGGGTCGTCTGCATCGGGGCCCTGTTCGGACCAGCCGGCGACGGGACGGTCCAGCCCATGAGGCGTGAGGTAGAGCTTTCCCATTCGAGTGGCATCCCGGTATCGCAGCTCGACCGGCTCGTCGTCGGGCGGCAGGACATTGGGCCTTCGGGTCCAGGCCGGCGGCTTGCGCCTCCGGCTTCGCCTGGCGGGAGGCCCCGATGAAGGACTCTGCTCACCCGTTCGGCGATCGAACGCCACGACCGCCGCGGTCTTGGGAAAAGCGCGGCTCCCTGGCGCCGCCAGCCCGAGCCGGCCGGTGAGCATGGCGTTGACCACGAGCCGGTCGCGCGCGAACGAGAAGATCAGGAACTTGCCGCGCTGCTCGACCTGGGTCAGCTGCTGGCCAAGCAGCCCTTCCATCTCGGTCGGGGTGGCCCGCACGACGAGCGGTTCGAGAACGGTTACCGCGGTCACGACCCTGCCGGTGAGGGCCGTTTCGAACGCCTCGGACAGCACGGTCAGGTCGGGCAGTTCCGGCACGGGACGCGGATTGTAGCGACAGAAACCCCGTGATAGTATGCGCGGGCCCTGCCGGGGGCGAAGACACACGAGCCCGCGCAGCCGCCGACGACGAAGGAGTGTGACGAGCCAGCTGGACCGGACGACACCCCTGATCGAATGGTAGGCCTGAGCGTACGCTCGGGCCTTTTGCTTTTCGGCGGGAGCTCGATCTGAGGAGACAACGTTGACCCGAGACAACAACGGCGGTGCGGCGCCCGCGGACGAGGCAGGAGCCTCGACCGAGGCCGGGCTCCGGGAAGGCGTCGGCACGGCGGTGGCCGACGAGCCCGCCGGCGAGGACGAAGCGCCGAGTCCGGCGGCGTCCACCAACGGAGCCGCAGAGGGCGACAAGACGCCCGTGACCGAGGATGCTCCGGTGAGCGCGGAACAGGGCAACCGGGAGGCCGCACCCGCCGATGAAACCGAGGTCGAGGCAGCGCGGGTCGAGGCAGCCGAGATCGATGCCGCACCGGCTCCCATGGACGATGAAACCGCCCCCTTAGCCGAGGCATCGTCCGAACCCCTGGACGAGGCACCGTCCCTCCCTGCCGCCCAGGCATCAACCGTTTCCCCGGACGAGCCCACCGCCGAGGCGAACGCCGCGCTCGCCGAGGCATCGGTCAGCGATCCCGAGGTGACCCCACAGGCCGGGACCGAGGACGCCACAGAGGCCCAGGCAGAGGAGCCTCCGCAGACCCCGGTGGCCATGGGACCGTCCTTGGCAGAGGACGACGTGGCTGCCGACGACGTGGCTGCCGAGGAGCGCGAAGCCGCTCCCGCCGCTGCGCCTGAGGAGCCAGGCCCTAGGGATCTGGGCCCGGAACCGACCACGATGGAGCAGCTGCTCAACGAGCAGACGAGCGATATCAAGAGCTTCAAGCATGGCGACGTGGTCGAGGGAACCGTCGTGCGCATCGACAAGGACGAGATCCTGGTCGACATCGGCGCGAAGTCGGAAGGCGTCGTCAGCAACCGCGAGCTCTACGGGCGACATGCGGAGAACCAGCCACAGCTCGCCGTCGGCGACACCGTTCTCGTGTACGTCCTGCAGCCGGAATCCAATGAGGGCCACGTCGTGCTCTCGCTGCGCCGGGCGGGTCTCGAGCGGAAGTGGCGCTCGATGCAGGAGCAGTTCGATGCCGGGACGATCATCGAGGCTCCGGTGATCGACCACAACAAGGGTGGCCTGATCGTCGACTGCGGGATCCGGGGCTTCGTGCCGATCAGCCAGATCGTGGACTTCCCCCGGCGTCCCCAGAACGATCAGCCCCGCGACGCCGCGCAGGAGATCGCGGAGAAGCTGCAGCCCTACGTGGGGCGCCGTCTTCGACTCAAGATCCTCGAGGTCAACCGCAAGGCCAACCGCCTGATCCTCTCGGAGAAGGTGGCGCTGTACGAGGAGCGTCGCGAGAAGCGGGACGAGCTGTTCAGCAGCCTCCAGGTCAACCAGCGCGTCAAGGGGACGGTCCGCTCCATCGCCCCGTTCGGCGTCTTCATCGACCTCGGCGGGATCGACGGCCTTGTTCACAAGAGTGAGCTCTCGTGGAACAAGGTGAACAACCCCGAGTCGGGCTACCAGGTCGGCGAAGAGGTCGAGGCCGAAGTCATCGACATCAACCACGAGCGCGGTCGGATCAGTCTTTCGATCCGGCGCCTGCAGCCTGACCCGTGGCATTCCACCGTGGCCGATTTCAACGTCGGCGACGTCATCGACGGCACGGTCACCAAGATCGTGAACTTCGGCGCGTTCGTGCGCGTGCGCGACGGCCTCGAGGGGCTCATCCACATCAGCGAGCTTTCCCACCAGCGCGTCGCGCATCCGGGCGACGTGGTGCACGAGGGTCAACGGCTCAACCTCAAGATCATCTCTCTGGATTCGGAGCGGCACCGCCTCGGCTTGAGCCTGAAGCAGGCAGAAGAGCCGCCGGCTCGCCCTTCCGAGGCACCGCGCGAACGCGACCGTGAGCGACGCCCGCGCCAGGAACGCGCCTACGATCCCTCGCAGGCTGTCCAGGAGCCCGAGGGCGGCATCGACAACACCCTTGCGGCGGCCTTTGCGCAGGTGCGCCTGCAGATGGAAGAGGCCGAAAGCGCAGATGCACCGCCGGCAGATGCGGCTGCAGCCGAAACGGCGGCCACGGATGAGGGCTCCGAGGCGATGTCGGCAATGGAAAGCCAGGCGAGTGAGGCACCGGGCGATGCGGCCATCGCGGAAGTCCTGAACGAAGCGGGCGGCGATGGCGAAGCGCCGGTTTCGGAGGCGGCGGATGCGCCGGCCCTCGAGGTCGCGCCCGCTGAGCCACTCGCAGGCGCTGAGGCGCCCGACACCGCCGAGGCTGCGCCCGAGACCGCCGCAGCTGCGCCCGACACCGCTGAAGCACCCCAGACCACCGAAGTACTGGAGCCGGAGCTCACCGCCGAGGTCACCGAGCCGCACGCGAAGGAGGTCCCGGCCCCGATCCCCGGCGAGGGAGGGGAAGCGGCCACATCCGAGGTGGCGCCATCCGATGAGGCCGCGGCCATGGCCAGCGAGACGGCACCGAGCGACGAATCGCCGGAACAGGCAGCGGAGACCACGTCACCGGGCGAGGCAAGCTCGACGTCTGACGAATCGACGTCTCCGGCAGTGTCCCCGGCCTTCGAGGAGACCGCGTCGACCGAGCGCTGAGCTCGGACCTTCCGGTATCGGCTTCTCAACCGTTTCTTCTTCGCCGGCACATGTCCGGCGCCATCCACGACGCCCGTGAAACCGTAGGCTCTGACAGGGCGTCGTCCCGGGTGCGAGTGCCCAAACGGAACCGCGGCTGGGGTACCTCTGGTGAGTCGTCGTCAAGGACCCCCATGCTAGGATGACCTCCGGGCCGCGAGGCCCAGATCGAGAGAGCAGGCCTTCGTCTTATGGATCGATTCGACAAGTTCACCGACCGCGCACGGAAGGTCCTGACGCTCGCTCAGGACGAGGCCCAGCGCTTCAACCACAACTACATCGGAACCGAGCACCTGCTGCTCGGCCTGGTGCGCGAGGGCGAGGGCGTTGCCGCGCGGGTGCTCGAGAACATGAACGTCGAGCTCCCGAAGGTCAGGACCGCTGTCGAGTTCATCATCGGTCGCGGGGATCGCCCGGTGGTGGGCGAGGTGGGGCTCACGCCGCGCGCCAAGCGCGTGATCGAGCTGGCCATCGACGAGGCCCGGCGGCTGGGTCACAACTACATCGGAACCGAGCACCTGCTGCTCGGCCTGGTCCGCGAAGGCGAGGGGATTGCGGCAGGCGTGCTCGAGTCACTGGGGGTGAACCTGGACAAGGTTCGCCACGAGGTGATCCGGGTCCTCTCCCAGTCCAGCTCCGTGGGGGCGGTGTCGGAGAGTAAGCGAGCGAGCAAGACGCCGACGGTCGACCAGCTCGGCATCAACATCACGGACGCCGTCCGCGCGGGCAAGGTCGATCCGGTCATCGGACGAGAGCGGGAGATCGAACGGGTCATTCAGATCCTCTCGCGGAGGCGGAAGAACAACCCCGCGCTCATCGGGGAGCCCGGTGTTGGAAAGTCGGCCATCGCCGATGGGCTTGCCCAGCGAATCGTGGCTGGCGACGTGCCCGAGATGCTCGCCAACAAACGCGTCCTGACGCTCGACATCGGCTCGCTGGTGGCGGGAACCAAGTATCGCGGCGAGTTCGAGGAGCGGCTCAAGAAGATCATCGAGGAGCTCCGCAACACCAACGACGCGATCCTCTTCATCGACGAGCTGCACACCCTGGTCGGGGCGGGCGCCGCCGAGGGTGCCATCGACGCCGCGAACATCCTCAAGCCCCCGCTGGCGCGCGGCGAGCTGCAGTGCATCGGCGCGACCACGCTCGACGAGTACCGCAAGTACATCGAGAAGGACGCCGCCCTGGAGCGCCGCTTCCAGCCGGTCATGGTCGAGGAGCCGACGCTCGAGCAGACCATCGACATCCTCTTCGGCATCCGGGAGCGGTACGAGGAGCATCACAAGGTCCAGCTGACCGATGACGCCATTCGCGCCGCCGCGGATCTTTCCATCCGCTATATCACCGACCGGCACCTGCCGGACAAGGCGATCGACCTCATCGACGAGGCATCGAGCCGGGTGAGGCTGCGGCACAGCTCTGCGCCGCCTGAGCTGCGTACCGCCCAGAAGGAGCTCGAGCGCGTCACCAAGGAGAAGGACGCCGCCATCAATGGCCAGGATTACGAGGCGGCGGCCACGCTGCGTGACTCCGAGGCCGTAGCCAAGGCCGACGTCGATCAGCGTCGGGCCGAATGGCAGAACGCGCAAGGCACCGAGACCGCCAGGGTCGAGGAAGAGGACATCGCACAGGTCGTGGCCATGTGGACGGGCATCCCGGTCACCCGGATCGCCCAGGAGGAGTCGGAGCGGCTACTCCACATGGAGGATGCGCTGCACGGCCGCGTCATCGGCCAGCAGGAGGCGATCGAGACCGTCAGCAAGGCAGTTCGCCGCGCGCGCGCCGGGCTGAAGGATCCGAAGCGCCCGATCGGCTCGTTCATCTTCCTGGGACCCACCGGCGTGGGCAAGACCGAGCTCGCCAAGAGCCTCGCCGAGTTCATGTTCGGCTCCGAGGATTCGCTCATCAAGATCGATATGAGCGAGTTCATGGAGCGACACAACGTGAGCAGGCTGGTCGGAGCCCCGCCCGGCTACGTCGGCTTTGAGGAAGGCGGCCAGCTCACGGAGGCCGTCCGGCGGAAGAGCTACTCGGTGGTGCTGCTCGACGAGATCGAAAAGGCGCATCCCGAGGTCTTCAACATCCTGCTGCAGATCCTGGAAGACGGCCATCTCAGCGACGCCAAGGGCCGCCGGGTCGACTTCCGGAACACGGTCATCATCATGACCAGCAACGTCGGCGCAAAGTCGATCCTCAAGGACACGAGCCTGGGCTTCCGGCCGGTCGGCTCCTCCGATGCGATGGCTGCCGAGCAGCAGTACGACCGCATGAAGGAGAAGGTCCTTGACCAGCTCAAGACGCAGTTCCGGCCGGAATTCCTGAACCGTGTTGACTCGGTCGTCGTCTTCCGCTCGCTGTCCGTGGAGGAGATTCGGCTGATCGTCGATCTCATGCTGGCCCGCGTTCGAGAGCAGCTGCGGATCCAGCAGATCTCCCTCGAGGTGACGCAGGCGGCGAAGGACCACATCATCAAGCTGGGCTATGACGTCGACTATGGCGCTCGGCCGCTCCGGCGCGTGATCCAGAACATGATCGAGGATCAGCTGTCCGAAGCGCTTCTGCTGGGCCGCTTCAGCGCCGGCGACACGATCGTTGTCGATCGCGCGGACGAGGCGGGGCTCAGCATCGAGAAACAGCTCGAGAAGACCGCCGTCGAGGCGGGGTAGGCGTGGCGCGGCCGCAGAGCCGCTACCTCTGCCAGGCGTGCGGAGCGTCCACGCTCCGCTGGGAAGGCCAGTGCCGCTCCTGCGACGCGTGGAACACGCTCGTCGAGACCATCGTCCGTGAGCCCCGCGCGGCGGGCAACAGATCTCCGGGGCCGGGCCAGCCGGGGATGCCGGTTGCCCTCGCCGCCCTGCGCGAAACAGAGCTTCGCCGGACGCCCACCGGGATCGTTGAGCTGGACCGCGTGCTGGGTGGCGGATTCGTCCCAGGCTCGCTCGTTCTCCTCGGCGGCGAACCCGGGATCGGCAAGTCGACGCTGGGATTGGAGGCGGCAGCAGGGCTCGTGACTGATCTGGCCCCTCAGCCAGGCGGCCCGTCGACCAGCCCCAAGCTCGTTGACCCGACGGCTGACCTCGAAGGACGGCGGGTGCTCTACGTCTCGGGCGAGGAGTCGGTCGGTCAGCTCCGCCTGCGGGCAGGCCGGGTGGGCGTCGACCGACCCGGAGTAGCTGAACAGATCCTGGTGCTGGCCGAGACCCGCGTCGAGGCGATCCTGGCAGCGGCCGAGGGCAGCAAGCCCGATCTGGTCGTCGTCGATTCCGTCCAGACGCTGACCGTCGACGACCTGGACGGGCCAGCGGGTTCCGTGGGGCAGGTCCGCGAGGTTGCAAGCCGCCTGCAGGCCTACGCCAAGCATGGTGGCGTCCCCGTCGTCCTGGTCGGGCACGTCACCAAGGACGGCAGCCTGGCCGGCCCGAAGACCCTGGAGCACCTGGTCGACGTCGTGCTGACGCTCGAGGGTGAGCGCCTCGGACCGCTGCGGGTGCTTCGAGCATCGAAGAACCGGTTCGGATCGACCGACGAGATCGGGGTCTTCGAGATGGTCGAGGCGGGACTCCGTGAGGTCAGCGATCCGGCGCGCGCCTTTCTGGGGGAACGTGGCGATCCGGCTCCTGGAGCCAGCGTCGCGGCCTGCCTCGAAGGCCGCCGGCCGCTGCTGATCGAAGTGCAGGCGCTGGTGACGCCGGCCGGTTACGGTGCCCCGCGGAGGGTGGCCAGCGGTATCGACGTGAACAGGCTGTCGTTGCTCGTGGCGGTCCTTGCCAAGCGCGCCGGCGTCGGTCTCGGCAGCCACGACATCTACGCGAGCTTGGCCGGCGGGCTCTCCATCAGCGAGCGCGGTCTCGATCTGCCGCTCGCCCTTGCCCTCGCTTCGTCCCTGCGGGACCGGCCGGCCCGGCCCAGGACGGTTGCCTGCGGTGAGCTGGGGCTGCTCGGCGAACTCCGGCCTGTGAGCGGGCTCGATCGACGACTGCGCGAGGCTCAGCGGCTCGGGTTCACACGCGCCATCATCCCCGCGGGTGAGAGCTCGACCGGCCGCGGCTCGCCCGGGGATCTCGAGGTGGTTGCCGTTGGCACGATTCGGGACGCGCTTGACGCGGCGCTGGCTGCGCCCATCGGCGCTGCGAGAGGCGGCTGACGCAGGCAGCGGGTCGGATGCTCCGGGCAGAACGAGCTGTGCTAGGCTCCGCGACCCCATGACGAGGCTCATTCGCGTCTCCGGCGCTGTCCTGGGGGCCATCATCGGGCTCGGCCTGGCCGCGCTCGGCGGGGGCGACAGTCCTTTCTTCGGCGCCCCGAACGGTGGGTTCCTGCTCACGGTCTGGCTGGTCGCCTGGCTCGTGGTGGGATTCAGCATCCTGCCCTACGTGACCGTCGAGCCGGCCCTATGGATCATCCGCAAGGTCCAGGAGCTTTCGACCGGCGAGTTCGTCACGGCAGTCGCCGGCCTGCTGGTGGGGTTGCTCATGGGCCTCCTGCTAGGGCTGCCGCTCAGCTACTTCCCCGACCCGTACGGGTTTCTTCTGCCGCTGGGCGTCTCGGCAGTGCTCGGCCTCGGCATGCTCGGGCTGACGGTGGCGAAGCGCCAGGACCTGATCGAGGCGATCGAGGCACTCGGGGTGCTGCCGCGACGAGAGGTCGACGATCCGGAGGCCAAGCGCCCGCTCGTGGTCGTCGATACGAGCGCCATCATCGACGGCCGGATCGCAGACGTGATCGCCTCCGGCTTCCTGTACGGGCGGCTCCTGGTTCCCCGCTTCGTCCTCGCAGAGCTCCAGCACATCGCCGACCAGTCCGACCCGAACCGCCGCGCCCGGGGTCGTCGGGGACTCGAGATCCTGACTGCGCTCCAGAAGAGCGATCAGGCTGCCGTCGAGATCACCGACGAGGACTTTCCGGATGCCGGTCCGGTCGACGCTCGCCTCGTAGCCCTGGCCAGGGCTCGCAGCGCAGCGATCCTGACCAACGACTTCAACCTCAACCGCGTGGCGGACCTCCAGGGCATACGGGTGCTGAACGTGAACCACCTCGCCAATGCGGTGAAGCCGGCCTTCCTGCCGGGCGAGGAGATGCGCGTCAAGGTCATCCAGGAGGGCAAGGAGCAGGGGCAGGGAGTCGCTTTCCTCGACGACGGGACGATGATCGTGGTCGAGGGCGGCGGCCGCTATCTCGATCGAGAGCTCCAGGTCACCGTCACCCGAGTCCTCCAAACCGTTGCGGGTCGGATGGTCTTCGCGCAGCCCCGCCTCGACTGACCGGCGCCACATGATCCACGAGCCGTTCGCCGACGCAATCATCGTGGCGGCCGGCGCGAGCCGTCGGATGCATGGTCGCGACAAGCTGCGTGAGCCGCTGGGCGGGCGTCCCCTCCTGGCCTGGACGCTCGACGCCGTTGCGGCCGCGCGCTCCGTCGGACGCCTGATCGTGGTCGGTCCACGCGAGGGCCTCGACGAGCTCGGCGAGCAAGCCTGGATGCAGGCCCATGACGCGGTGCTCACACCCGGCGGCGACCGGCGCCAGGATTCTGTTGCGGCGGGGCTTGCGCTCGCGAGCGCCGAAGTCGTGCTCGTTCACGACGGTGCCAGGCCGCTTGTCACGGCCGGCCTCGTCGACTCCGTCGCGTTGGCCGCGCGCGCAGGCGCTGCCATCCCGATCGTCCCCATCACTGAGACCATCAAGCGCCTGCGCCAGACTGGCGGTTCGACGGATGGGCAGGAGATCGGGCCCGAGCTCGTCGAGCGCCGCTTCGTCCTGGGTACGGTCGAGCGCTCGGCGCTGGGCGCCGCGCAAACGCCACAGGGAGCGCGCCGCGAGCTACTGGCGGCCGCCCTCCAGCGGGCCACGTCCGAGGGCCATGCCTACACGGACGAGGCGGCCGCCCTCGAAGCGGCTGGGGTCGAGGTCATCGCAATCTCCGGCGAGCCGACGAACATCAAGATCACCCACCCGGCTGACCTCGAGCTTGCCGAGGCCCTGGTGGAGCGGCGCCTCGGCTTGCCCCGCTCAGCGTTGGGTTCCGACTCCCATCCGTTCGGCCCCGAGGATGGGCTCGTCCTGGGGGGCATCCATATTGCTGAAGCGCCCCGGCTGTACGGCCACTCGGACGGCGACGCAGCGCTCCATGCCGTCGCTGATGGCCTCCTGGCTGCTTCCGGGCTGGGCGATCTCGGGCGTCAGTTTCCAGCGGGTCGCCCGGAAACGAAGGGCGCGGACAGTGCCACGCTCCTCGAGGCTGTCATCCGCCGCGTCGACCAGGCAGGCTGGCGTCCCGTATTCGTCGACCTGACGATCGTGGGCGCCAGGCCGCGGCTGGGCTCCGAGCTCCTGGAGGCCATGCGCACGCGAATCGCCGCCCTCCTGGGGATCGATCGAGCCTCAGTAGCAGCCAAGGCCTCGACCGGGAACTACGGCGGAGCCGAGGGCGCCGGGCTGGCCATCAGCGCCTCGGCTGTCGTCACGCTCGTCCGGCGCTGAGCTCATGGGGCTTCGTCTCTACAACACGCTGCGGCGCCAGGTGGAGCCGTTCGAACCGCTCGAGCCCGGGGGCGTCCGCCTCTACAGCTGCGGCCCGACGGTGTACGGACCTTCCCACATCGGCAACTTTCGAAGCTACATCTTCGCCGACGTCCTTCGTCGCTACCTCGCGTGGTCGGGCTACCGGGTCACGTGGGTGATGAACATCACCGACGTCGACGACCGGATCATTCGCAACGCCACAGAGGCGGGGCTGTCGATCGACGAGCTGACCGGGCCGCATGTCGCGACGCTGGCTCAGGACCTGGGACGGCTGCGCATCGGGCCACCGGACGAGATGCCCCGCGCGACCGAGCACGTGCCCGACATGGCGCGCCTGATCAGCCGGCTCCTCGAGCGGGGCCATGCCTACCGAACCGAGGACGGGTCCATCTTCTTCAGGATTGACTCGTGGCCGGCCTATGGTCGGCTGGCTCGATTGGATCCCGCGCAGCAGCGGGTTGGAGAACGCGTTGAAGCGGACGACTACGGCAAGGACGACGTCCGCGACTTCGCCCTTTGGAAAGCCCCCAAGCCGGGTGAGCCCAGTTGGTCGACGGAGGTGGGGGAGGGCCGGCCCGGCTGGCATATCGAGTGCTCGGCCATGAGCATGCGGTACCTCGGTGACAGCTTCGACCTGCATACCGGCGGGGTCGATCTCATCTTTCCGCACCACGAGGATGAGATCGCCCAATCGGAGGCGGCCACGCGGCGGCCATTCGTGAGAACGTGGCTGCACTGCGCCCACCTCCAGATGGGCGGCCAGAAGATGGCCCGCCGGGACGGAAACGTTGCTCGTCCGGCCGATCTCTACGCGCAGGGCTTCGTCCCTCGAGCGCTGCGGTTCGCGTTGCTGCGCGTTCACTACCGAGCACCCATCGAGTTCACCGATGAAGCGTTGAGCGATGCCGCGGCGGCGGTCACCCGCCTCTCGACAGCGCTCGCCGCCCTCGACGCCTATCGCGAGGATCGGCCGACGGATGCTTCCCTCGATGACCTGCTGGCCAGCACGCGCGAGCGGTTCGGCGCCGCAATGGACGACGATCTGAATGTTTCGGCCGCGCTGGCGACAGTCTTCGACCTGGTGAAGGAGATCAACCGAAGGCTCGAGGAGCGCCAGCTGTCCACGGCGGACGCCGAGCGAACAGCAGCCTTCATCCGCGACCTCGACCAGGTCCTGGCGGTTGCCGAGGACGAGGACGCTGAACTCGAGGAGGCTGACCGGCTCCTGCTCGATGAACGAGCCGCGGCGCGCGAGGCGCGGCAATGGGATCGGGCCGATGAGCTGCGAGCCGCGCTTCGACAGCACGGTGTCCTCGTCGAGGACACTCGCGACGGCCAGCGCTGGCGCCTTGCCACCGTGGAAAAGCGCGTCTGCACGCCGGAGCCGGCCGGTGGCTGACAACGAGCAGGACCGGCGGCGCCAGCGACGAGGGCCGCCCCTGGGAGGCGGACGGCCGGGAGGCGACAGACCTGCGGGAGGCGGCGACAGCGGGAGGGGCGGCCGAGACCGAGCACAAGGCGGCGGCGAGCGAGCACAAGGGGGCGGCGGCGACCGCGTGGATCGGCGGCGTGGCTCGCGCGAGTGGGTGCCTCGACGGGGAGGGTTCAAGCCCCCCGGCCCGAGAGGGCAGCGTCCGGGGGGACCGCGCCCCGGGGGACGTCCCGGCCCCTGGCGACCCGCAGGTGCTGGTTCAGATGACGGGGCGGCGCGGGGACGGGATCCGGGTGGGCGCCAAGCCGGCGACCGAGGCGGCCGAGGTGAAGACGATCCCGCGCGTCGCGAACGCCCGAGCATCGACGAGGAGCATCAGCGCGACTGGCAGCCCGGCCGAGGGTCCCGTGGCGGCTTTACAGGCGGTGGTGGCCGACCGAATCCGAACCGGTTCCGCCGCGGACCGGCCCGACCGGGTGGGCCGGGTAGGCCTCCGGATCGCGCCCCTCGGGCTGGTGGAAGCCGCTCGTTCGGGCACAGCGATCGGCCGTTATCACGGCCGCTACCCTGGCAGGATCAGCAGGCGTCCGACATCTCGCCGCCGCCCCCGGACGAGCCATTTGCGAGCGAGCTGGGAGAGCTGGTCGAGCCGGACGCGGAGCTTGTGGCCGGACGCCGGCCCGTAGAAGAAGCATTCGCGGCTCGCCGACCCTCTCGCCGCCTCCTGGTGGTACCCAATCGCCGGGCCGCCCTGGAGGCGCTCGTTCTCCACGCCACCACCCTGCGGCTGCCGGTTGTCGAGGTCGAGGGTGGGACCCTCACAGCGCTGTCCGGCTTCGACGGTCACCAGGGCATCGCCCTGGTCAGCGAGCCGCGAGCGTGGGCCACCATCCAGGACATCGTCGGTCTGGCCCGTCAGCGAAAGGAACGGCCCTTCGTGCTGGTGCTGGATTCCCTGGAGGATCCGCAGAACATGGGCACGCTCCTCCGGACCGCGGAGGCGGTTGGTGTCCATGGAGTGATCTTTCCCACGCGCCGGGCGGCACCGCTGACCCCGGCAGCGATCAAGGCCTCCGCAGGCGCGGTCGAGCATCTGCTCCTCGTCCCGGTGGGCGACCCTGCGGCCGCGCTCACCGACCTCAGGGCCCTCGGGTTGCGCCTGGTGGGCGCCGATGCCGAGGCGGCTCTGACCCACCGGGAGGCCGATCTTCGCGGCCCGGTGGCGCTCGTCGTGGGCAGTGAAGGCAGCGGCCTTTCGGCCCCCGTCCGTAGGCGGATCGACCTGTCGGTTCGGATCCCGATGAAGGGCCGGGTCGGCTCGCTCAATGCCGCTGTTGCCGGTTCGGTGCTCCTCGTCGAGATCGCCGCGCAGCGCACGACCTCTGTCCCGGAGCGGGCACCGACCGAGTCCATGACGGCCGGAACCCCTGACGCGCCCGACATGACCCACGAGCTCGCCGCTTCAGATGAGCCGGCCGCGACCAATGCGTTCCCCACCACCGATCAGGCCGCCACCACCGATCAGGCCGCCACCACCGAGGACACTCTGTCGGCTGGTGAGCCTGGCCTCGACGGGCAGGCCGAGCTGCTGCCCGGGGAATCGCCTTCGGACCGCTGATGACAGACGGAGCCGCCGGAACCCCGCGGTACACTCCCGCCGTTGCCGACGTAGCTCAATTGGTAGAGCGGCGGTTTTGTAAACCGCGGGTTATGGGTTCGAGTCCCTTCGTCGGCTCCACCTCCCGGGCCTAACGCGCTTTGACGCGGGCGGCGGCAGTCTGTACACTCGCTCGGCCGAGCGCGAACGGCAAATTCAGCGTGGGCCTTGCCCGGACCGTCGGCTCGATCGCCCTTCACCACGGGTACGCGGGTTGCGGTCGTCATTTGGGTAGGTTGAGCAGGTGGTGAGCTCCGCTGACTGTAGATCAGCCGTCTTCGACTGTGGGGGTTCGATTCCCTCCCTGCCCACCAACTTCCAGGTCCACAGTAGTAAGCGGGCCCACATAGCTCAGCTGGCAGAGCACTTCCTTGGTAAGGAAGAGGTCATGGGTTCGAGTCCCATTGTGGGCTCCATTTCCGGCCGAGCCCGGTTCCAAGTCACCCTCTGAGGAGCACAACGCAGCCACATGGCCAAGAAGAAGTTCGAGCGCAACAAGCCCCACGTCAACATCGGCACGATCGGCCATATCGACCATGGCAAGACCAGCCTGACGGCGGCCATCTCCAAGTACCTGGCCCTCAAGGG
>JACDFU010000051.1 GCA_013815585.1 Chloroflexota bacterium | reverse complement strand
CATCAGGGCCAGCGTGTGCTCGGCGGCAGCGATCGTGTTCCCCGTCGGCGCGTTGACCACGGTGATGCCGGCGATCGTGGCTGCCTCGAGATCGACGTTGTCCACGCCCACCCCCGCGCGACCGATGACACTCAGTCGCTTCCCTGCCGCGATCGCCTCGGCATCGACCTGCACGCCACTGCGGACGACGAGGGCATCGTAGTCCGGCAGCGCCTGAAGAAATGCTTCCCTGCCAAGGTCGGGGCGAACGTCCACCTCGTGACTCGCCGCCAGCAGCTCCACGCCATCCCGGGCGAGGGGCTCGGCGACGAGGATCCTCATGCGGCGCTGCCCACCGGCGCAGTCGCCTCAACGGTGTTTTCCTTGTCGCTGGTCGCCGCGGAGTCCGCCGCCGAGACGGCCGCGACGAGAGCGCGCCCACGCTCTTGTGGCCGACCGAACTCGATGGCCGTCTCCTCGAGGATCTCCAGGGCGGCCAGGATCTCGTTCACGCTGACAGCGCCCAGGTGGCCGACCCGGAAGATCTGGCCTGTGAGCTTGCCCTGGCCGCCTGCCAACACCAATCCGCGGCCGCGCAGTGCGCGGTTGAAGGCGGCCCAATCCATGTCCGGGGGCACGCGAGCGGCCGTTACGGTGTTCGAGGCAACCGGCGGGTCGGCGAAGAGCTCGAAGCCCAAAGCCTTGATTCCGGCTCGCGTCGCTGCCCCGACCGCAGCGTGGCGCGCGAAGATCCGCTCGTAGCCCTCCGCCTCGAGCAATTCCAGGGCGACGTCGAGCGCAAAACAGACGCCGACTGCTGGCGTCCAGGGCGTCTCGCCCTTGACCATTGCCTTCTGGTGGCTTGCCAGGTCGAAGTAAAACCGCGGCATCGTTGCCCGCTCGGCTGCCTGCCAGGCTCGGCCAGAAACGCTGACCATCGCCAGCCCCGGCGGGACCATCCAGCTCTTCTGCGAGCCCGTGACCACGACGTCCAGCCCCCAGGCATCCGCCTCGAACGGCACGGCGCCGAGACCGCTGATCCCGTCGACGATGAGCAGTGCATCGGGAGCTGCGCGGCGGGCTGTCTCGGCGAGCGCCTGAATGGGATTCGTCACGCCGGTTGAGGTCTCGTTGTGGGTGAGGAGCACGGCACGCGGGGCGCGACCGGCCTCGATCATCCGGCCCAGCGCCGCCTCGACATCGGCGGGGTCTGCGGCCCGGCCCCATTCAACCTCGACCTTGGTCACGTCGGCCCCATAGCGGGTCGCGATCGCCCCGAATCGGTCTCCGAAGGCGCCGATGCTGGTGGAGAGCACGGGATCGCCGGGGGAAAGGTGGTTCACGACGGCGGCCTCCAGCCCGCCTGTTCCAGAGGCCGTCAGGATCACGAGGTCGTTCTCGGTGCGGAAGGCCCGCTTGAGACCCTGGGTCACCCGTTCGAGCAGTGCCTTGAACTCGGGGCCGCGGTGGTTGACCATCTGCCACGAGCCGGCCTCCCGTACGCGGTCGGGCAGGGGAGTGGGGCCGGGCACGCGAAGGTGGGTGGTGAGAGGGCTCACGGCTGGACTCCAGGCTGAAGGGACGGCTGGCCTGGCGTCGCAGCGGAGTTGCTCAGTTCTCCGGTTACGACGCTCCTCGAATGGTACCCGCCGCCGTGCTCCGGCCGGCTGCGCGGGCGGCTTCAGCCGTAGCGGATCTCTGGTGTCCCGGGTAGTGGGCCTTGCGTCGTACGGCGGGCGAGCCGGGCGAAGAGGCTTGGCACCATCCAACGCAGGAAGTAGAGCCGACAGCCGACGCAGATCCCCGTCGTGGCGAGGAGCACCTGCAGGGCGACAACGGCGAGGACAGGCAGCCAGCCGACGGGGGTGAGCCCGGCAGCAAGAAGCACGGCCCCTATGGCGAGGAACGTGGCGCCGAGCGCCTGGGCGAAGCGTGGCGGGTACTCGTGCTCAGGCTCTGCAGGGGCCAGGTTGAGCGTGGCGCGGAGCGCCGGCCAGGGACGTGTGAAGAGGAAGTAGCGCGTCCCGAAGAGGGCGCTGGCAGCGAGCGCAATGCCCACCAGCGCCACGATCAGGAGCCCGATGCCCCCACCCGTTGCAGCGGCGGCGAGCAGGATCACGGCCGATAGCGCCGCGCCGAAGCGCTGGGCGCGCGGGTCGATCGATCGCGCCGGCGGCGTGAGCTCTGTGTTCGGGATTTGCTGGGGCGACACGGATACCTCGACGACCGGACTGGTGGGGATGAGGATGCTAGGCGCCCCGTGGCCGTCCGGTCAACGGCCAGCTCGGGAACGAATCGGTGTCACCGGCGCGCCATAGTCAGTGAATGCCGGCCCGCTACGACCTCGTCATCGCTGCACGGGCTGGGGATCGGAGCGCATTTCGTATGCTCGTCGAGCTGGAGGCGCCGGGGGCCACACGTGGTTCTGATACGAACTGGGGTATTGGTAAGTCAGCTCCCCTCGGCGGTGACCCAGTCATTACCTAGACATTGAGGCGCGAGAGTCTAGATATTCCGGCGGTCGAGGCGCGGCTCGGGCCGGAGTCAAGATCTATCACTACCCCCATTCGTAAGTGACACGAAGTGCCGGAGCTGCGCCTGAGCAGACACCCACCGCCGCGACGGCCGATGACCGTCGCCTGGCGACGGCTCGCCCAGCTCCGGCATTTTTGGGCGTCTCCTACACTCCGGCCATGCCTTCGCGGAGACCCTCGCTGGAGCGGACGCCCGAACTGTTGGAGCTACGGGCTGCTGGAGCCTCCCGCCAGCCCCTGGCCGCGCGAATGCGTCCGCGGACCCTGGACGAATTCGTCGGCCAGGAGCATCTCGTCGGGGAGCGTGGCGCGCTCCGTCGCTCGATCGAGCGGGGCCACCTGGCATCGATCCTCCTGTGGGGACCGCCCGGCTCCGGAAAGACGACGCTGGCCCGGCTCCTGGCCGATGCGGTCGGTGCCCGCTTCGTGACGCTCAGCGCCGTGATGAGCGGCGTGGCAGAGGTCAGGCGGCTGATCGCCGAGGCGCGGGAATGGCTAGATCGGGGTGGCTCGCCGACCGTGCTCTTCATCGACGAGATCCACCGCTTCAACAAGGCCCAGCAGGATGCCCTGCTGCCCCAGGTGGAAGACGGCACGATCACGCTGATCGGCGCCACGACTGAGAACCCCTACTACGAGGTCAACTCGGCCCTGCTGAGCCGGCTTCGCGTCTTCCGGCTGGAGCCGCTGACCGACGAGCAGCTGACGGGTGTGGTCCAACGGGCTCTGGCCGACGAGCGGGGCCTCGGCGGAGCCGCGGCGCTCGGGTCCGATGCGCTCGAGCACCTGGCCCAGATCAGCAGCGGCGATGCCCGAGCGGCCTTGAACGTCCTCGAGGCAGCGGTGGCCATGACGCAGGCGACCGGCGGCGACCGCGACGGCGGCGGCGGCGAAGCCGGCGGACCGATCCGGCCGACCCTGGAGTCGATCGAGAGCGCCGCCCAGGAGCGGGTGCTCGCCTACGACCGTGCGGGGGACGGCCATTACGACACGGTCAGCGCCTTCATCAAGAGCATTCGGGGCAACGATCCGGACGCGGCCCTGTACTGGCTGGCCACCATGGTCGCCGCCGGCGAGGATCCGCGTTTCATCGCGCGTCGGCTGATCATCAGCGCGAGCGAGGACGTTGGCAACGCGGATCCGCGGGGACTGCAGGTCGCTGTCGCGGCAGCGCAGGCACTGGATTGGGTCGGCCTGCCTGAGGCCCAGTTCGCACTGGCGCAGGCGACCGCCTACCTCGCCAGCGCGCCCAAGTCGAACCGGGCCGGCACGGCCTACTGGTCGGCCATGACGGATGTTCAGGAGCGGGGGTCACTGCCGGTTCCGCTCCACTTGAGGAGTGGCACCTACCGCGAGAAGAAGGCGCATGGCATCGGTGTCGGATACCGCAATCCGCACGACCATCCGGGCGCTGACATCGAGCAGCAATATCTGCCCGAAGCTCTCGCCGGGCGGCGCTATTACCAACCGACGGATCAGGGCATGGAGCTCCAGATCGCCACCCGGCTCGAGCGACTGGGCGACGCACGCGCGGCTGCGCGTGACCCATCCACCAGCCGCGAGGAGCGCCGACCGCCCGATGAGCGCAGCCCGGCAGCGGGCTCGAAGGTCGATGCCATGCGCGTGGCCGGGGGAGTGATGCGCCAGCGCGAAGAGAGCCGCAAGCGCATTGCAGAACGGGAGCGACGCGAGGCCGAGGCCGACTGAGCGGCACCGAGCGCTGGCAGATTAGACGGAGAGGATCCTCGCGCCGATCAGGAGGACCCAGAGCACGATCATCGCGCCGAAGATGAGGGCGGCGACCACGAGGATCCGGCGAATGTCCTGGGCCACGTAGACGTACTCGGTGGAGGCACGCTCGGCCAGAGCCGCGCTTGCCCGGACCCGACGCCCGGTGGCCGGGGGCTGTGTGGCATCCGTCCGCGGCTGGGCGGTTATGACGGTCGTGGGCTCGCTCGCCAGCGTCGCCTCGGCGAGGTCCGGCGCAGCCTCCAGGGGAGTCGCCGGTGCCACGCTTCGCGGCGCGGCGGTGGCCGAACGCGCTCGGTCCGGCGTCCGCCTGCCCGGCGGTTTTCGCGTGCCTCTCGTGCGTTTGCTCACGGGGCGGAAGGATAGCATCGGCCACGGGCTGATCTGGCCACCCGGGTAGAATGCCGGCACTCCCCAGCCCAGAGGAGCCTGCCCAACAATGCCCGATCTGGCCGCGACGCTGCGGGAAAATGGCGCGCTCCTCGGCCTGCTCCTGGCCGCGCTGCTGGCATTCACCCTCGTGTGGATCGTGGTCCTGACCCGACAAGTCGTCGACCTGCGCCGGCGAATGGCGTCGATGACGCGGGGGTCCGATGGCCGCTCCCTGGAGGGCGTGCTCGAGTCGCATCTCCAGCGCGTCTACGACGTGGCACGCGAGGTCAAAGCCGTGGATGCCCGCGCGACAACCCTCGAGGGTCGCGGCCGCAAGTCCATCCAGCGGGTGGGCCTGGTTCGTTTCAACCCGTTCGAGGACACGGGCTCCAACCAGAGCTTTGCCGTCGCGCTGCTTGATGACGACGAGGACGGCATCGTGATCTCGAGCCTGCATTCTCGCCAGACCACGCGGGTCTACGCGAAGCCGATCTCGGCCGGCATCGGCGACGCGCCGCTCTCGGCCGAGGAGGCCGAGGCCGTCCGACTTGCGCGCACCACGCGGGGAACCCGTCCGAGGGCGTGACAGACTAGCTGGCGCTGCGGCCGCCCAGGATGCGGCCCATGGACCTCGGCAGATTCCCCGATACGCTCGATGTCCGGCGGGGCGCGAACCCGCCCACTCGGGCATCCCGTCCAGACGCTCCCGTCTCGCTGGATACCGTGGCCGGCCTCCTGCAGGGCCTCAATGCCGAGCAGAAGCGGGCGGTCACGCACGGTGACGGGCCGCTCCTGGTGGTCGCCGGACCAGGCACCGGAAAGACCCAGGTCATCACCAGGCGGGTCGCCTGGTTGATCGCCACGAAGCGCGCCCGACCATCGGAGATCCTCGCCCTCACCTTCACCGACAGGGCGGCGGCCGAGATGCAGGGGCGCGTCGACCAGCTCGTCCCGTACGGCTACGCCGATACGGCGATCCACACGTTCCACGCCTTCGGCGATCGGCTCATCCGCGAATTCGCCTTTGAGCTTGGGTTGCCCGATGAGCCGCGCCTGCTCTCCCGCGCAGATGTCGTCGTCTTCCTGCGCGACCGGCTTTTCGAGCTGGAGCTCGACCGCTATCGGCCCCTTGGTAATCCAACTCGCTTCCTTGGCGCGCTGGCCGATCTCTTCAGCCGGGCGCGGGACGAAGACATCAGCCCTGAGGCCTACGCGGCCTTCGCTGGCGGGCTGGAGCGGGAGGCTCGGCGGGCACAATCCTCGGCGCTCGACCCGGCGGCGCGGGCTGCTGCCGAGGCGCTCATGGAGCGAGCGGCGCAGCAAGTGGAGCTCGGGCGGGCCTACGCTCGATACCTCGAGCTGCTCGGGGCCGGGGGTTGTGTCGATCACGGAAGCCAACTGGCGCTGGCGGTTCGGCTATTGCGCGACCATCCCGCCGTGCGCGCTGAGCTCGAACGGCGCTACCGCTATGTCCTGGTGGACGAGTTCCAGGACACCAACGCCGCCCAGCTTGCACTGCTTGGTCTCCTGTGCACGGCCCGACGAAGCATCACGGCGGTCGGTGACGACGACCAATCGATCTACACGTTCCGCGGTGCGGCAGAGGCAAACGCCCAGCGGTTCCCCGAGCGCTTCCCCGAAGCCCGCCGCATCTTCCTGCGCCGCAATTACCGATCGCGAGCGCCGATCCTGGAGGCCGCCGGTCGGCTCATCGCAAACAACGGCACCGTCCTGGACCCCCCTGGCGATCGACGACCTCCGTTGCGCGCCCATCGCCGGGGCGGAACCGCGCAGGCAGTTGAGCAACGCGCGTTCGCGACCGTCGCTGACGAAGCAGACTGGATCGCCGCCACCGTCGCCGACCGGCTCACCGCGCCCGGCGCCCGCCCCCAGGACTTCGCCGTGCTGGTGCGGACCAACGCGGAGGCGGAGCCTGTGCTCCGCAGCCTCAACCTCCGGGGCGTGCCCTGGCGGTTCAGCGGCGTCTCGCGCCTCTACGCGCGGCCAGAGATCCGGGCGTTGCTCTGCTTTCTGCGAGCCGTCGCCGATCTCGATTCCACGATCGATCTCTACGGCGTGGCTACCGCCGCCCCATACGGGCTCGGGGGCACGGATCTCACGATCCTGCTCGAGCACGGTCGACGCAGTCACCGGTCGCTCTGGCAGTCGTGCTGCGAACTGATCGAGCAACCGTGGCTGCTGCGGGTTTCGACGGCCACCCGGGAGCGCGTGGCGAGGCTCGTGGCGGATTTCAAGGCGGCAAGCAGCCTCGCCCATGACAAGCCCGCCGGGGACGTGCTCTACGCACACCTCAAGCGCACCGGCGAACTGGCTCGCCTGACGGCCGCGGAGAGCCCCGAAAGCGAAACGCACCTGGTCAACGTCGCGCGCTTCTTCGAGATCGTGCAGTCGCGGTCCCGATTGCTGCGCGATTCCCGCGTGGCCTTCTTCGTCGAGCACCTCGAGACGCTGATCGAGGCCGGAGACGATCCCCTGGCCGCTGAGATCGAGGAGGCCGCGGCGGTGTCGGTCCTGACGATCCACAAGGCCAAGGGGCTCGAGTTTCCGGTGGTTTTCATCCCCGGGCTGGTGGAAGGGCGGTTCCCTGCCCGCCAGCGTCGCGAGCCCCTGGGACTCCCCGACGAGCTTCGATCAGCCAGCGGGACGGCGGGCCCGGATGATCCGAGCGCCGAGGAACGCCGGCTCCTCTACGTCGCCATGACCCGCGCCCGCGACCAGCTCTATCTCTCCTACGGCTCCAGGAGCGAGGGTCGCAGCAGGCGCCCGTCGTCGTTCATCGCGGAGGCGCTCGATCGGCCTGCCACGGTCCCGGATCAGGCACCCGTGGAGACCGACGATCGAAGCATCTTCGATCAGCTCGAACGCGGCGAACCGTCCTCGGTCGCACCTGTCGGCACGCCACCCGAGCGACTCACGGTCAGCTTTTCCCAGCTCGACGACTACCTGACCTGCCCCCAGAAGTTTCGGCTCCGTCATGTTCTCCGGGTGCCGGTCCCGCCGCACCACTCGCTGATCTACGGAAGTGCGCTGCACGCCGCGGTGGCGGCATACCACGGCCGCCAATCGCGCGGCGTGCATCCGACGGTGGACGAGCTGCTCGAGGTGTTCGCTGCCCACTGGTCCAGCGAGGGGTTCCTCTCTCGCCAGCACGAGGAAGCCCGCTTCCTGGCCGGCCAGATGGCGTTACGACGCTTCCACCGCGCCCAGGCCGGTCAGTCGGCGCCCGCCGCAATCGAGGAGCCGTTCTCCTTCACCCTGGATGGCCATCGAATCAAGGGTCGCTTCGATCGCGTCGATGTGACGCCGGAGGGCGCGGTCATCACCGACTACAAGTCGAGCGACGTACGCGACCCTGTCAAGGCGGCTCGGAATGCGCGTGACTCCCTGCAGCTCGCCATCTACGCGATGGCCCACCAAGCCGAGGCAGGCGCGCTTCCGGTCGCCGTCCAGCTGCACTACCTGGATTCGGGGCTGATCGGCCGAGCGCAGCTGGACGACCGGCGCCTGGAGAGGGCGCGTCAGCAGATTCGCACGGCCACCGATGGGATGCGGCGTCGCGACTTCGAGGCGCAGCCAAACTACGTCGCCTGTTCATTCTGCCCGTACCGCGACATCTGTCCCTCGAGTGCAGCCTGAGCCGGTGCCGGAGAGGTCCTAGACTCCGTGCGTGTATGCCCGCGACCGGCTTGGCAGCCTCGGGCTCTTCGCGCTGGCGGCGGTCTGCTGGTCCATCGTCGGACTGCTCTTCACGACGCGGTCGCCCGTCGGCGATGTCGGAGTCCAACTGGCTGGAGCGGGCCTGCTGGGGCTTGCGCTCGGGGTCACCACGGTGCCCCTCTTCTGGCTTGCCGTGTTTGCTCGCCGCCGGGGCATCGCCTACCGGGGGGAATGGCTCCGAGCCGGGCGTCGCGGTACCTGGGTGGGCATCCTGGCGGCCCTGTTCGTCGTGCTGCGGAGCCAGGACGCCTTCAGCTGGCCGATCGCGGCGTTCGCGGTCGCCATGGTCGCCTTCGTGGAGGTAAGCCTGTCCGTCGAGCGATAGCTCCGACCGTTCGGGTGTCATCGGCGCCCGGCTGCTCGCACGGGAGGTACCATAGCCACGCGCGCGCCCCGCTGGACCGTGGCCCGGAACCGGCGGCGCCCCCGAGGGAGATCACCGGTGGTCCAGACCCACCCTGACTTTGCTCGGGCGAACGGATGGGACGACCCGTTCGAGTCCTATGCCGACGAGGATCTCCCGAGCTACACCGGACTGCCCACCTACTGCCGTCGCCCGTACCTGACCGACGCGGCAGCTCTGGCTGAGCGGCGCCCCGACATTGCCATCATCGGCGCCCCGTTCGACGACGCGGTCAGCCACCGGCCTGGAGCGCGGTTCGCCCCCCGTGCCATTCGCGAGGCGAGCTACACCGAAGGCGAGAACTCCCTGCAACTCGGCGTCGAGCCGTGGAAGGTGCTCGACGCCGTCGACGCCGGGGATGCCAACATCGTGCCCGCGTGGATCCAGCGGGGCCACGCGATGATCTATCGAAAGGTGCTGGACGTGGCACGGACGGGTGCCATCCCCTTCATCCTCGGGGGTGACCACTCGATCACCTGGCCCAGCGCAACGGCGATCGCGGAAGTCCGAGCGCCGGGCTCCATCGGGATCGTCCATTTCGATGCTCACGCCGACACCGCACCGGACGATTGGGGCGTGCTGGCGGGCCACGGCGCGCCCATGCGCCGGCTGATCGAGTCCGGTGCAGTGAAGGGCCGGAACTTCGTGCAGGTCGGACTGCGAGGCTACTGGCCCGGCGTGAGCGTCTTCGAGTGGATGCAGGAACAGGGGCTGCGGTATCACTTCATGCGCGAGATCGAGGAGCGGGGCTTCGACGCTGTAATCGACGACGCGATCTCGGAGGCTCTCGACGGCCCGGACGCGATCTACCTCTCGGTGGACATCGATGTGATCGACCCCGGCATGGCCCCGGGCACCGGCACCCCCGAGCCTGGCGGCCTGCTGACCCGGGAGCTGCTTCGGGCGGTTCGGCGCGTCGCGGGGAGCGTCGAACTGGCCGGCATGGACGTGGTGGAGGTGTCGCCGCCGTACGATCATGCAGAGGTGACTGCCATGGCCGCACATCGCGCCGTGCTGGAGGCGATCTGCGCGCTCGCCGTCAAGAAGCGCGACGGCGCCACCGTCCGGTACGAGCCGGAGGCCCGTTGATGGACACGATCCACAGCGCGATCGTGAGCGCCCAGCCCAGCGAGCCCCATGCCGAAGCCAAGCGACGGATTGCTCGGGCGGTCGCGGACGCGCGCGACGAGATCATCGGGCTCTCTCACGCGGTGCATGCCAATCCCGAGCCTGCCTTCGAGGAACACGAGGCGGCCCGCCTCGTGGCCGAGGCACTCGCGCGGCATGGCTACGCCGTGGAGCATCCAGCTGGCCGCCTGGCCACTGCCGTCCAAGCGCGGCTTGGCGGGGGGAGGGGATCGGACGGACCCCGGATCGGCATCCTGGCCGAGTACGACGCGCTCCCGGGTCTGGGTCACGGCTGTGGTCACAACACGATGGCCGCCAGCGGCGTCGGCGCGGCGATCGCGCTGGCGGAGCTCGCGCCGGAGATCTGTGGCGAGATCGTTTTCCTCGGCACGCCCGCGGAGGAGCGGGGATCGGGCAAGCAGTTCATGCTCGACGACGGCCTGTTCGGGGGGATCGACGCAGCGCTGTTGTTCCATCCCTCCGATCGCACCCAGACCGCCTGCGTTCTGCTCGCGAGCGTCGACGTCGAGGTGACCTTCGCCGGGCTCCAGGCGCACGCGGCGGCCGATCCCTGGATGGGCCGGAATGCGCTGGATGCGCTCGTGCTGCTCTTCGGGTCGATCGGCCTCTGGCGCCAGCAACTCCGACCGGAGGCTCGCGTTCACGGCATCGTGCTTGAGGGTGGCACGGCGGCCAACATCATCCCCTCGCGGACGGTGGGGCGCTTCATGGTGCGGAGCACCGATCAGGCCTACTTCGAGGAGCTGCGCGCTCGCTTCGAAGATCTCGTCCAGGCAGCCGCCCTCGCGACTGGATGCACCGGTGAGGCCGTCTTCACCGGCGGCTCCTCGACAATGAAGGCCAACGAGACCCTGCGCCGCCGGTTCGCGGCGAACATCGAGCCGTACGGTATCGCCGATAACCCCGCCGACCTGGAGCATCTCGGCAGCTCGGACATGGGAAACGTGAGCCATGTCCTTCCCACCATCCATCCCTCCCTCGCGATCTGCGAGGAGGGCGTTGCGGGGCACTCGATCGAGTTCCGTGATGCCGCGGCGTCGCCGCGAGCCGACGAGACGACGCTGATCGCCGCAACGGCGGTCGCCCAGACCGCCTACGAGCTCCTCGCCGAGCCCCGTCTCGTCGACGAAGCCTGGCGCGAGTTCCGCTCGAGCTGAAGACCGACCTGAACGGCGCTCCTCGACCAGGTGAGCTCGCCTCCGAGGAGCTCGGCTCGACCCTTGCCCGGTACTACGACCTCGATCTCCGCGACGACCCTGGCGACTTCGACCTCTACCTTGCGCTGGCCGAGCGCGTCGGCGGGCCCGTCCTCGAGCTGGGCGTCGGGAGCGGTCGGCTCGCGGTGCCCCTGGCGGACGCTGGCTTCGCCGTCACCGGCGTCGACGCTGATCCGCAGATGCTGGCTCGCGCCCGCCGTCGCTGGGCCGAGGCCACCAAGCAGGACGGCCCGGAATGGCCAGCGGCTGGTGGGAGCCTGGACCTCGTCCAGGCCGACCTGCTGGGCCTGGATCTCGATGCGCGGTTCGGGCTTGCCTTCATCGGCCTGAACACGCTGCTCCTGCTCGACGAACCGGCACGTCAGGCTGCCGCGCTCCGGGTCCTTGCCCACCATCTCGCACCGAATGGCAGGGCTGTGGTCGATGTCTGGCTGCCTGGCGTCGACGACCTTGCCATTTACGACGGGCGCACGGTCCTCCAGTGGGTCCGCGACGATCCTGACACCGGGGAACGGGTCGCGAAGACCTCGAGTGCGGACTACGATCGGGCGACCCGTGTCGTGGAGCTGTTCACGCTCTTTGACGCGTGGCCGCCCGAAGGCGGGCCGTTGCGTCGGACCGCACGCACCGATCGCCTGCGCCTGGTGGGGGCCGACGAGCTCATCGGTTTCGCGCGCGACGC
The DNA here is from genome assembly GCA_013815585.1 of Chloroflexota bacterium. GTDB lineage: Bacteria > Chloroflexota > Limnocylindria > Limnocylindrales > CSP1-4 > JACDFU01. The sequence goes on along the minus strand of JACDFU010000051.1, from coordinate 3,515 downwards.
GGGCCTGCAAGTCGAGCAGTTGGCCGGCGACTATGACCTCACCCCCTTCGGGCCCGGCTCGGAACGGGTCGTGCTCGTGGCCGGATTGGTATAGTCGCGACCGTGCCGACGCCTGCCAGCCAGATCAGGCTCCTCCTGATCGAGGATGTTCCGCAGGTCGCGCAGTACGTCAGAGGGCTGCTCAACTCGCAGGCGGCGATCAGGCTTCTCGACGTCGTCACTGACGGCCGCCAGGCCGTTCCCCTGGTGTCGGAGCTGCGACCTGACGTTGTCATCATCGATGCACTCCTCCAGGGCAAGGTCAAGGGCCTCGACGTCGCGCAGCAGGTTCGACAGAAGGGCATCAACGTCCCGGTCGTGATTCTCACGGTCCCCCAGAAGCCGGTCCAGGTGGCACCCGACCGGGGTGTCGACCGCGTCCTCACCATGCCCTTCAGCGGCTATGACCTGGTGAACCTGCTCCAGACGCTCTCCGCCGAGCGGCAGGCATCGGGCGCAGAAGGATCGTCGAGGGTGTACAGCATTTTCGCTGCGAAGGGCGGCATCGGGCGCACGACGATCGCCTTCAATTTGGCCGTGACGATCAACCAGCAGAGCGGCCTCAAGACCGTCCTGGTCGACGGCAGCATCCAGTACGGCGACATGCGAGCGTTGCTCAAGGTGCCGCACGAGGCGCCTTCGATCCTCGACCTGCCCACCGACCGGATCCAGGAAAGCGATCTCTCCGATGTTCTGTGGCGCGATCCGTCCGGCATCGACATCCTGCTGGCGCCGCCGCGCGTCGAGATGGCCGAGATGGTCACCAGCCGCGACGTGGACAAGGTCCTGTCGATCCTGCGCCGCGTCTACCAGGTGGTGATCATCGACACACCCACCGCGCTCAGCGACGTGGTGCTCACGTTCCTCGACAACAGCGATGCGCTCATTCATGTGGTCACCTTCGAATCGACCGTGCTGTACAACACCCGCGCCGTGGGCGAGACGTTCCGGGCCATCGGCTATCCTGTGGACAAGATCCGCTACCTGCTCAACCGGGCCGACTCGGCCGGCGGCATGGACCCCAAATCCATTGCCCAGGCCCTGGGCCGCGATCCGGAGTTCCACCTCTCGAGTGACGGCCGTCTGGTGGTCGAATCGAACAACCAGGGCGTGCCGTTCGTGCTGGCAAACCCTCAGGCGGCGATCAGCCAGGAGCTCGCCCGCGTTGCTGAGGCGCTCACCGAGGGAGCCGCCGGCCGCCTGCCCGCGGCTGCACGTCGCTGAAGATACGGTGAGCGACGACCGCCCGATCGGGCTGTTCGACTCGGGCGTGGGTGGCCTGACGGTGCTGCGGGAGGTCGTCCGGCGTCTCCCGGCAGAGTCGACCCTGTATTTGGGGGACAACCTCCGAACCCCGTATGGACCGCGGTCGGATGCTGAAGTTCGCCGCTTCAGCGCCGAGTGCCTCGACGAGCTCGTCGCGCGCGACGTCAAGGCGATCGTGGTGGCCTGCAATACCTCCAGCGCGGTTGCCCTCACGCATCTGCGGCGCCGCTATGCCGTGCCCATCCTCGGCGTGGTCCGTCCGGGCGCGTCCGCGGCAGCGCTCGCGACGCGAACTCGCCGCGTCGGTGTCATCGCCACGCAGGCCACGGTTCGATCGCACGCCTACTTCAACGCGATCAAGGACGAGAATCCCTTCGTGGAGGTCTATGAGCACGCCACGCCCGAGCTGGTCCCGCTCGTCGAGGCCGGGCTGGTCGAAGGGCCGGAGGTCGAGGCTGCGGTCGATCGGGCGCTCGAGCCGCTCTTCGGGGAGCGAGACGGTGCCGGCGAATTCGTCTTCCCACTGCCCGCGGCAGAGAGGATCGACACCCTGCTGCTCGGCTGCACCCATTACCCGCTCCTGCGCGACACCATCGAGCGCGCGGCGGGCTCCCAGATCGCGGTCATCGACTCGGCCTCCGCGAGTGCGAGCGCCCTGGCCGACCTCCTCGACATGAGTGACCTGGCGGCCACCGAGGGTTCGTCGCCAGGACACGTCCAGCTGACCACGGGCGACGTGGCCCTCTTCACGCGGACGACGGAGCGGCTGTTCGGCTCGCTCTTGCTTCAGGTGGAGGGGGTTGCCCTGGCGGGGGCGGCGTGACCGCTGCGACGCGCCGGCGGGGCCGGTCGTGGCAGGTGAGCCTCGCCCTGGGTGCCGCCCTGGGAATTGCTGCCGCGATTGCGAGCCGCCGTGCCGAGCGAGTGGTGAGCGATGGGGGCCTGGTCGACTGGTCCCGAGCCGAGGGGATCGCCGTCAAGAGGCTTGGCCGGGCGCCGGGCGCGCTGTCGGCAGCGGAGCTCAGCGCCAGCAGACCGGACTATGCGGCGGCAATGACCCGGATCGTGCCCTTGCTGGAGGCGCGGCTTGGGCAGCCTCTGCCCGGAGTGGTCGAGCGCTGGGACGTCGTCGATCGCGCTGGCTGGGCGCGAGCCAACCTGGTCACGTTCAAACACATCTTCGGCCGAGTGGAGGAGACGCTCCGCGAGCGTCTGATGCGGAATAGCCGTGGCCCGGTCACGCCGGGGATCGCCACCCTGGCCAACCGTTTCATCGCCACCCAGCAGATCGGCTTCCTCGTCGGCTTCCTGGGCGGCCGGGTGCTCGGCCAATACGACGTGGCATTGCTGTCCGCCGAGTCGCGGCCGGGGCGCCTGCTCTTCGTCGAGGAGAACATTCGGGCGACTGCAGCGGCGCTCGGCGTCCCGTTACGCGACTTCCGCATCTGGATCTGCCTCCACGAGACCACCCACGCTTTCGAGCTCGAAGCACATCCCTGGTTGCGGCCCTACCTGGCCGATCGCCTCGAGCGGCAGCTGGCCGCTTTCGTCGAGGAGACGCGCACGCTCCAACTGGAGGGCATCCTGCAGGCGCTGCGCCGGTGGCGCGACAGCTCCGGTGAGCCGCTGGCGGGCCTGCTCTCTCCGGAGCAGCGCCGGCTGCTCCGCGAGACGCAGCTCGTGATGAGCCTGCTCGAGGGCTTCAGCGACTGGGTTATGGACGAGGTGGGCAGCCAGCTCATTGCCGACGTCCATGGCGTCAGGGAGCGATTCGAGGCGCGCCGAAATCAGCGCCGGCGAGGTTTGGAGCGGATCGTTGCGCGGCTGACCGGGCTGGACATGAAGCTGGAGCAATACCGGCGGGGCGAGCGGTTCGTCTCCGGGGTCGCAGCCGCTGGCGGTCGCGAGGCGGTGGCGCACCTCTGGGATGGACCCGATAGCCTGCCCACCGAGGCGGAGATGGCTGATCCCGTCTCGTGGGTCAGTCGGATCGCACCCGCGACGCTCTCACAGCCGGCCTAGCACCGGTGAGCCTGCCGGCCGGTTCCCTGTCGGGCGGCGTCCCCGCGGCAATCGCCCTTACACCGATCCTGTCGGCGCGATATCACGCCGAGCACCTTGCGCTGATCCGGGAGGCGGCGCCTGGCGCCCGGCTGGTTAACGTCTCCCTCGAGGGGCTCGCCGATGACGCCGACCTCGAGGAGGTCGAG
>JACDFU010000050.1:6632-15383 GCA_013815585.1 Chloroflexota bacterium | reverse complement strand
CGGCCATGGAGCGCCCGACGCGAGCCAGCGTCCCGTTGCCGGTGGCCGCTATCCCCGGCGTGACGCCGGCACCCAGCGCACCCGGGCCTGTGGCCCCGGCGAGCCCGAGGTGGGCGGCCAGATCCGGCTCCTGGTCCGGCCGCAGAAAGAGATCGATCTGTGGGTAGCGGCGTCTGAGCACGGACTGGTTGTCGACCCGAACGGAGCAGCCCGTCATCACCACGCGCAGCGCCGGGTTGCCCTGCCTCAGGCGAGCGAGCACACCCATGCGACCGATCACTTTCTGCTCCGCCGCTTCGCGGATGGCGCACGTGTTGATCACGATGAGGTCGGCCGAGTCGAGTCCCGCGGCCTCCGAGCAGCCTGCCGCGAGCAGCGCTCCGGCCATCTCCTCCGAATCAGAGCGGTTCATCTGGCAGCCGAGGGTCCAGACGTGGAAGAGCGGAAGCGCCACGCCTTCTGTCGCGAACTGGGCGAGTGCTCCCTCGGGCAACCCGGCAGCGCGTGGTTCCATCCGTGCGGCGGGCGCCGATCCCGTATCCAGCACCGGAAGCTGTCGAAGCGTCACGGCAGGGACGCCGGGAGGGAGAGGGCACTCAGCAACGCCTCCCCCACCGCGTCGGGCACGAAGGTCGAGACCTGGGCATCGGCGTAGCTCACGGCGTCTCCATGGTAGTCGCTGCCCCCGGTGGCAAGCAGGCCCCGTTCATTGGCAAAGCGCTCCAGCCGCAGCCGCGCATCGGCTCGGAAGCCGTGCCCGCTGCCGCCGTAGCCGCCGTAGTACACCTCCAGGCCGCCCAGGCCCCAGTCGACCAGCAGATCGATCAGCTCCGGCTGCTCGGGAGCCTGCGAGCTATGCGCCAGGACGGGGATGCCACCGGCCGCCCGGATGGCGTCGAGGCAGCCCCGGACGCTCAGGCCCCGGCGCCGAACATATGCCGGGCGGCCGCGCGCCAGGAACCGGTCGAAGGCGTCGGGAACGTCCGCCGCCCTGCCCGCCGCGATGAGTGCGCGTGCTAGGTGGGGTCGACCCAGGCTCGTGTCGCGCCGGTCGAGGCGGCTCACGACCGCGTCGGCCAGGCCTGCATCGAGCTGCCGCAGCCGATCCAGGGTTTCGTCGATACGGGCATCTCTCGCCGCCCGTTGCGCGCGCAGCGCCGCGGCCAGACGCTCGTCGTCGATGTCCACGCCATAGCCCAGGATGTGAACCTCGCCCGGCCAGAGGTGCCCCAGGTCGTCGCCGGCCACAGCGTTCATCTCGATCCCCGGGATCAACCGCATACCGAAGCGGTCCCCGCCCACCTCGGCCGCACCGAGTTCCCGGACGCCCTCGACGCTGTCGTGGTCGGTGATCGCCACGACGCGCATCCCGTAGTTGCGCATCTCGGCGAAGAGCTCCAGCGGCGAGAGCACGCCATCCGAGCGAGTGGTGTGCGTGTGGAGGTCGATCCGGTTCGGGCGCCGGCTGGTCATCGTCCTGAAGGCAGCCGGATCAGAGGTCGATGATTCGGCTGATGCGCTCGATGGCCAGGGCGCGACCGGTCGCAGTCTCCACGTCGAGCTGCACGGCGTTCAGCACGACCGGGCCGGAGCCAACCTCGAAACGCGTCGGGAGCGCCGTGATGAAGCGCGGCAGCACCGTGGTCGGCTCGAAGCCGATGATGCTGTAGACGGGCCCGGTCATCCCGATGTCCGTCAGGTACGCGGTGCCCCGCGGCAGGATCCGCTCGTCGCCCGTCACCACGTGGGTGTGGGTGCCACAGACGGCACTCACGCGCCCGTCGAGGTACAGCCCGAAGGCGTTCTTCTCGCTCGTCAGCTCGCAATGAAAGTCGACGATGCGGACTGGCGGAAGCTCGTCAGCGCCCTCGTCCAGCAGTCGGTCGAGGACGGTGAAGGGGTTCTCGATCGGCTGCATATAGGTGCGGCCCTGGGCATTGATCACGGCGACCTCGGAGCCATCGGCAGCGTGATACGTGCCCCAGCCTCGGCCGGGCACGCCGTCCGTGCCGTAGTTGATCGGCCGGAGGATCCGCTCGTCGCGCTCCAGCTCCGCGTAGATCTCGCGCTTGTCCCAGATGTGATTGCCGCTCGTGATGACGTCCACGCCGCTGGCGAAGACGGCGGCGGCAGTCGAGGCGGTCAGGCCCGTCCCGCCGGCGAGGTTCTCGCCGTTGGCGGTCACGAAGTCGATGCCCCGCTCTTCCCGGAGGGCCGGCACGGTCCGCTCGACGGCCTGGCGCCCCGGCTTGCCGATGAGATCGCCGAGCATCAGGAGGCGCACAACCCCCGCGGCGGGCCGGGCGGGCGGCGGTAGCAGTCGATCCGCGGCCTGGACGGCGCCGCTCGTCGAACGCTCGGCTACGTGCGGTCCCTCCCGCCCCTGGCGCGTCTGGAGGGCACTATTTCGCGTACTCGACGGCGCGCGTCTCGCGGATGACGGTGACCTTGATCTGACCCGGATACGTCAGCGACTCCTCGATCTTGTGCACGATCTCCCGGGCCAGTCGCATTGACGCCAGGTCGTCGATCTCCTCCGGGCGGACGAGGATGCGCACCTCGCGACCGGCCTGCACGGCAAACGACTTCTCCACGCCGGTGAAGCTGTTGGCGATCGCCTGGAGATCCTCGAGCCGCTTGACGTACGTGTCCATCGACTCTCCACGGGCGCCCGGTCGGGACGCGCTGATCGCATCAGCGATCTGGACGATGGGCGCCTCCAGGCAGGCGTACTCCACCTCCTGGTGATGGGCCGCGATGCCGTTGATCACCTTCATCGGAAGCTGATGGCGCGCCGCGACCTGGGCCCCGATCGCCGCGTGGGGACCCTCGATCTCGTGGTCCACGGCCTTGCCGATGTCATGGAGCAATCCGCCCATCTTGGCGACTTGCACATCGGCGCCCACCTCCGCCGCGATGATCGCGGCGAGGCGGCTCGTCTCGATGCTGTGCTGGAGCACGTTCTGGCCATAGCTGGTGCGGTACTTGAGACGGCCGAGAAGCTTGATGATCTCGGGGGGCAGGCCGGGCACGCCAACGTCGTAGGCAGCCGACTCACCGGTCTGGCGGATGACCAGGTCGACCTCAGCACGGGCCTTGGCCACCACCTCCTCGATCCGGCCGGGATGGATGCGCCCATCCTGGATGAGCTTGGTGAGGGAGAGTCGCGCGATCTCACGGCGCACGGGATCGAAGCCGCTGATGACCACCGATTCGGGCGTGTCATCGATGATGAGGTCGATCCCGGTTGCCTGCTCCAGGGCGCGGATGTTGCGGCCTTCTCGGCCGATGATCCGGCCCTTCATCTCGTCGGAGGGCAGCGGCACGACCGACACGGTCATCTCCGCGGTATGGTCGGCCATGACGCGCTGGATGGCGGTGACGACGACGTCGCGGGCGCGCTCCTCCGCGTCGTCGCGGGCCTTGCGCTCGATCGCACGTGAGAGCCGAACGGCGTCGTGCTCTGCCTCCTCACGAACCGCTTCGAGCAGCACCGACTTGGCGTCGCCGGCAGACATCTGGCTGACCCGCTCCAGCGCGGCCACCTGCTCCTGCTTGGCTCGCGCCAGCTCCTCCCGGTGGGCCTCCAGCTCCCGCTCGCGCTCGAGCAGCTTACGGTCGCGTTGTTCCATCATGTCGGCACGCTGGTCCAGCTGCTCATCACGCTGGAGCAGGCGTCGCTCCAGGCCCGCCAGCTCGCCGCGCCGCGACCTGGCCTCCTCTTCAGCCTCGCGCTGAAGGCGAACCTGTTCGTCCTTGGCCTGGAGAATCAGCTCCTTCTGCTGGGCGCGAGCCTCGGCAACGATCCTGCCGGCCTTCTCCTGGGCGGCCTTTACGGCTTGGCTTGCCCAGAGGCCGCGGGCGACGAATCCGAAGCCGACCCCCAGCGTGACGGCGGCCAGCACGACCACCGCGACGACGACGGGTTCCATTTATCCCTCCCGTCCGGCGCGCGCGGTGACGACCAATGGGCTGGTGGTCGGCGGCTGCATGTGCCGGCCGGCCGACCCTCTCTCGGGGCGCGCGTCGGTCTTGTTGGGGCGCCGTCTCAGTCCGCTGGCCGAGCGACCCGACCGTTGGTGACGGGACGACGCGTTCTTACCTTCGGGCAAGCCTATAGGCGGCCGCCCGGAGCGTCAAACGTCGGACGCACCCCGTTGATCGAGGTGTTGCTCGTTGGCCGGGTCGTCGCCCCGCTCATCGTCCAGGGTCCGCAGTGCGAGGGTGACCGTCGCGGGATCGAAGCCATTCCGCGCGAGGAGCGCGTAGGCGCGCTGCCGCCGACGCCGCGGATCTGCCTCCCTGTCCAACGCCGCGCGCCGACGTTGCAGGAGCCGCGCGGCCGCGTGCTCGTCGGGCGAACCCGACGGTTCATCCTGGGATGAGTTCGGCGGCTGCTCGTCTAGCCCTACTGAGGAGCGCTCCTCGAGAATCGCCGCGATCACGTCTGACGCTACTCCCTTCAGCGAGAGCTCACGACGGAGCGCGGCGGAACCCCGGGGACGGGCGCGGTCGCGGCTTTCCACCCACGCCCGGGCGAACACTTCGTCATCGAGGTAGCCGAGCCCGACAAGCCGCGTCAGCACCTGCTCCACGAGTGGGTGGGGATAGCCGTGGTACCGAAGCCGCCGGCGCGTCTCCTGCACCGAACGAGGCCGTACGGAAAGGAATGCCGCCGCAGCCTCCATCACGACCTCCGGGTCGCTCGTGGCCGCACGGCGCTCACGTCTGGCGGCAACCGCCTCTGCCCGTGCCACGTTCGTCAGAAGGGCTTCGCGATCGGCTCCCCTATTCGGCCTCTGAGATGCCCTCCACCGGGACGGCGATCGTGGCCACCTTGCCCCGGATCGCCGACTCGAGCTGCTGCGCGATGTCCTGGTTCGATCGCAGGAACTCCTTGGCCTGCTCGCGGCCCTGTCCCAGCCGGGTCTCGCCGTAGTTGAACCAGGCGCCGGTCTTCGAAACGATGTCGCTTGCCACGCCGACATCCAGGAGGCCTCCCTCACGCGAGATGCCCTCGCCGTACATGACGTCGAACTCGGCAACGCGGAAGGGTGGGGCGACCTTGTTCTTGACCACCTTGACGCGGACGCGGTTGCCGATGGAGTCGGTGCCCGCCTTGATCGTCTCGATCCGCCGGATATCCAGCCGGACGCTGGCGTAGAACTTGAGCGCGCGTCCGCCCGGGGTCACCTCGGGGTTTCCGAACATCACGCCGATCTTCTCGCGCAGCTGGTTGGTGAAGACCAGCGCCGTATTCGAGCGGCTGACCGCACCGGTGAGCTTGCGCAGCGCCTGGCTCATGAGCCGGGCCTGGATGCCCACGAACGAGTCGCCCATCTCACCCTCGATCTCCGCCCGGGGCACGAGTGCCGCAACAGAGTCGAGCACGACGCAATCCACGCCGCCAGACCGAATGAGCGTCTCGGTGATTTCCAGGGCCTGTTCCCCAGTGTCCGGCTGGCTCACGAGCAGGTCGTCGACGTTGACCCCACAGGCGCGCGCATACGCGGGATCCAGCGCGTGCTCCACGTCGATAAAGGCCACCACGCCGCCGCGCTGCTGCGCCTCTGCGAGGATGTGCTGGCAGAGCGTGGTCTTGCCCGAGGATTCGGGACCAAAGATCTCGGTCATGCGGCCGCGCGGAATGCCGCCGACCCCGAGCGCCAGGTCCAGGGCAATGGAGCCGCTGGGGATGGCGTCAACCGCCTGGCGCTCGGCCGAGCCCAGCTTCATGATCGAGCCGCGGCCGAACTGCTTCTCGATCGACAGGATGGCTGCGTCGACCGCTCGAGAGCGTTCGCCCAGGATCTTGTCGGTGCCCACGCCGTTCCGTTCTGCTGTGCCGGTTGCTTCGCCGGCCCCCGAAATGGTCATGCCTGGTTTCTCCTCCAAGGCTTCCACCGAGGACCGTGCGCCTATTCCTCGTCCGTCTCCTTTTCCCACCGAGGCTTGCGCTTCGGCTTGATCACCTCGACTGACTGCGGCGGCTCGTCGAGGAGAGACTGGATCTTGGGCTTGGCGGCGGCGTCCTTCGGCTTTTTCTTTGCTTCACGACGGGCGGGAACTTTCCCGGCCATGGATGTGGCCTCCACATGGCGCCGTCACGGTAGACGGCGAGGCTCTATCGCGACTCTACCCTCCCTTCGCGCCAGCTTGGCTGTCACTTCGTGGGCGCTCGCGAGGGTCTGGAGCACGCTGGCGCGCGTCGACCGCGCGCACCAAATCAGGAAGCGTTCCGGCGGCCAGGGCCTGCCGGATCTGCGCCATGAAGTCTAGGCTGAAGGTGAGGTTGTGACAAGTTGCGAGGCGGTAGGCCAGCAGCTCGTCGGCTCGAAAAAGATGCGCCAGGTAGGCACGGGAGAACGTGCGGCAGAGTCGGCAACGACAGCCCTCCTGCACGGGCGAATCGTCGTCCAGGAAGCGCGCGTTGCGCAGGTTCAGGCGTCCATCGGGCACCCACAGGCTTCCGTTCCGCGCAACCCGGGCCGGCAGCACCGAATCGAACAGATCGATGCCTCGGTGGACGGCGTCGAGCAGGTCGAGCGGCGAGCCCAACCCCATCAGGTACCGGGGGCGCGGGTCGGTGGCAAGGAGGCCCACCACGACGTCGAGCGCCTCCCCCCGCTGGCCTGGCGTCTCATCGCCCGCCAGCCCGCCGATGCACAGTCCCTCGAACGGCAGCGCGCTGATCTGCTGCGTCGCCTCGGTTCGGAGGTCCGGCTCCAGCCCGCCCTGGATAATCCCGAACAGGGCCTGGTCCGGACGGCCGTGGGCACGAAGCGAGCGCTCCGCCCAGCGGTAGGTCCGCGAAGTGGCCACTGCCACTTCGTCCCGGCTCGACGAATGCGGCGGTACGGGTTGGTCGAAGGCAACCGCGATATCGGCGCCGAGCGCCTCCTGGACCGCGATCGAGTGTTCCGGGGTGAAGCGCTGGACCGATCCGTCCAGGTGCGAGCGAAAGGTCACGCCGTCGTCGTCGACCGAGCGTCGTTCTCCAAGGCTGACGACCTGGAAGCCGCCCGAGTCAGTGAGGATCGGTCGATCCCAGGCCATGAAGCGATGCAGGCCACCCAGACGGGCGATGCGCTCGTGCCCCGGCCGGAGCGCCAGGTGATAGGTGTTCGCCAGGACGATCTGTGCGCCGACCTCGCGGAGGTCGTCGGGATCGAGGGACTTGACGGTTGCGTTGGTGCCCACGGGCATGAACATCGGCGTGTCGACGATCCCGTGGGGAGTGCTCAGCCTGCCCAGGCGTCCGCGAGTGCTGCCGTCGAGGGGCCCCGGACGGAGAACCTGGAACGAAATGGGCCTCGATGACCGGGCGCCCGCTGTCTCTGTCGGCTGGGCCAGTGTCAAGCGAAGTCTGCCCTCACGGCGCCTCGCCCAGGGCGTCGCCCACGGCCAAGCGGCCATCCGACGTTACCCCGTCCCAGAGGCCGGGATCCTGCCGATCACCGCGGCGCGGTGGCGGAATCTCGTAGCCCAGCCGGGCAAGGTGGTCGCGTGCGCGGTCCGTGGCAACCCTGCCCTGGGGAGTGCGGTCCAGGAAGCCGAGCTGCAACAGAAATGGCTCGTAGACGTCCTCGATCGTTTCCACCTCTTCGCCGAGAACGGCCGCGAGTGCGGCACCTCCAACGGGCCCTGAGGCAAACTTCTGAACGATCGCCGCCAGCAGGCGGCGATCAGTCGTATCGAGGCCCTCATCGTCGATGTCCATGGCCTGCATCGCGGATTCGGCCTCGCGTCCCGTGATACGCCCGTCGCCCTTCACCTCTGCATAGTCCCTGACGCGTTTCAACAGCCGGTTGACGATGCGGGGGGTACCTCGACCGCGCCGGGCGAGCTCGTCGATGGCCGCTGCATCGATCTCCACGCCGAGGATTCCCGCGGAGCGGCGGACGATCGTGGCCAGGTCCGCCCGGTCGTAGTACTCGAGCCGGTGCACGGCGCCGAAGCGGTCGCGCAGCGGGGAGCTGATCCGGCCGACGCGCGTCGTTGCTCCGACGACCGTGAACGGCTTGAGAGAGAGCCGCAGGGAGCGGGCGCTCGGCCCCTTGCCAATCATCACGTCGATGGCGTAGTCCTCCATCGCGGGATAGAGGATCTCCTCCACCGAGTGGTTGAGCCGGTGAATCTCGTCGATGAAGAGGATGTCGCGCTCCTCGATATTGGTGAGGATCGCGGCAAGGTCGCCGGCACGCTCGATGGCTGGGCCGCTCGACGTGTGGATGTTCACCCCGAGCTCGCGGGCGATGATGATCGCGAGGGTCGTCTTGCCCAGGCCCGGTGGGCCGTGCAGCAGGACGTGGTCCGCCGCTTCTCCCCGCTTGCGCGCAGCGTCCAGGAGGATCGAAAGGTTCTGCTTGACCTGCGCCTGGCCGATGTATTCCGCCAGCGAGCGGGGACGGAGGCTGGTCTCGACGACGGCCTCCTCGACTGCCTGGGCAGCCGGTCCAACGACGCGCGCCTCCTCGACCATCGGCGCTGAGTCTAGCAGAACTCAGCGCCGATCCGAACGGATGTTCGGTCGCCGTCCTCGGCGAATGGCAGCCGCCCTCGCTGACACCTAGTCGCGCCGGAGCACCCGGAGGGCCGCCTTGACCCTATCCTCGAGTGAACTGCCGACGCTCCCCGCCGCCACCGCTCCCCGCGCCGCTTCCCTGGCCTCGCCCGGTGAGTAGCCGAGGGCCTGAAGCGCGCCGGCGACCTCCGACTCGGCCGAACCGGCGGCACCGCCCGATGCCGTGG
>JACDFU010000050.1:0-6622 GCA_013815585.1 Chloroflexota bacterium | reverse complement strand
TGGCGGCCGCACTGGCCGCCGCCACCTTCTCTTTCAGCTCCAGCACGATACGCGCGCCCAGCCGCTTGCCCACGCCCGAGACGGCCGTCAGCACCGCCTCGTCCCCCTGGAAGATCGCCAGCTGGAGATCGGTAACGGGCCGCGAGGAGACGATCGCAAGGGCGACCTTCGGTCCGACACCCGTCACGGTCAGGAGCAGCTCGAAGAAGGCGAGCTCCTCCGGGGACCGGAACCCGTACAGCGCCTGCTGATCCTCGCGCACAAGGTGATAGGTGTGCACCTTGAAGCGCGACCCCTCGCGGACGGCCGCCAGCGTGCCCGGGCCCGCGAAGACCTGGTAGCCCACGCCGCCGGCCTCGATGATCACCGCATCGGCCCGGACCGCGTTCACAACACCCTCCACCGAGACGATCACGAGTCGAACCCCTGGTAGTGCCGACCGGTCCTTTGCTCGCGGGGACCGTTACGGCCAGTGGTGCCCTCGGTCCGGTCTGGGTCTTGCACCCGCGGCAAAGGATCGGCCGAGCGTAGGTCAAACATTGTCAGCCGGTGCAAGAAACGGCGATGGGAGCGAGCTGGGTGCTTCCGGGACTCCGGCTGTCGGTCCTAATGCTCACCGCTGGCAAAGAATATTGGTGGGGAAGCAGCCTGAGCCGTCAGGAAGGCAAGGCGCACCGGACACCCGCTCAATCGGCCGGTCGGTAGGCGTGGGCGAGGCAGATGGCCACGGCCAGCGCGTCCGCCGCATCGTCGGGCCTCGGCAGGACTGCGAGGCCGAGCACCACCTGGACCATCCGCTGCACCTGGTCCTTGGCCGCACGCCCGTAGCCCGTGACCGCCATCTTCACTTCGTGGGGCCCGTACTCGTAGACGGGCAGTCCGTGCTGCGCCGCCGTGAGCAGCACCGCTCCGCGTGCCTGGCCCACGGCGAAGGCCGTCTGCACGTTGCGGTTGAAGAAGAGCCGCTCGACCGCCACGAGCTCGGGGCTGTGCGCCTGGATGATCTCGGTCATGGCCTGGTGGATCGCAAGCAGCCGCTGTGGAAGCTCATGGGCGGACGGCGTCTCGACCGTCCCGTAGTCGATGGCGCGGAGGTGACTGCCCGTCCGTTCGACGACGCCGTACCCGGTGATCGCCGTCCCCGGGTCGACGCCGAGGAAGATCAAGCCGAGGTGGCCTCGGCCATGACGTCGTCGGGGATCTCCAGGTTGGCCGACACCCGCTGGACGTCGTCGTGGTCCTCGAGGTTCTCGACGAGGCGGATGTTCTGCCGGGCGTGAGATCCGTCGACCTCGACCGTGTTCGTCGGCTGCATGGTCAGCTCGGAGGACTCAACCGCAAAACCCGCCTCCTGTAGCCGCCGCCGAATCGCCTCCAGCTCAGCCGGGTCCGTGTAGACCTCGAGCGGGTCCGCGTCCGTGTCGACGTCAGCCGCACCGGCGTCGATGGCGGTCAGGGCGATCTCGTCAGCGTCGGTGCCATCCCGGGCGATCGTCACCAGGCCACGTTGCTGAAATTGCCAGGCGACCGCGCCGGCTCCGGCCAACTGGCCGCCGGCCTTGGTGAAGATGGAGCGCACGTCGGCAGCGGTGCGATTTCGGTTGTCCGTGGCAGCCTCGACGATGATCGCCACCCCGCCCGGTCCGTAGCCTTCGTAGACGACCTCGTCGTATTGCTCGGCGTCACTCCCCCCGACCGCGCGCTCGATTGCCCGTTTGATGTTGTCCGCCGGCATGTTGACCGAACGCGCCTTCTCGACCGCCAGCCGCAGCCGGAAGTTGGCGTCCGGATCTCCCCCCCCGGCGCGAGCAGCGATGGAGATGTCACGGGCGACCTTCGTGAAGACCGCACCCCGCTTCGCGTCGTTGACGCCCTTCTGTCGCTTGATCGAGGACCATTTTGAGTGACCGGACATCCGCGGGATTCTACTATGATGGCCGCCCGAGACAGTCGCCGCCGACCGTGATCCGACACCACGAATGCGTGCCGGATGCCTCCGCGGCACCGATGGAGAGGGTCGCGATCGCATGAAGAGCGTCGATCTTTCGCACCTCCGCAACGTCGTCCTGGCCGGTCACGCCGGGTCCGGCAAGACCACGCTTGGTGAGCATCTGCTCCATGCCGCGGGAGCGGTCCCCCGGCTGGGCCGGGTCGACGACGGCACCTCGACCCTGGACTTCGAACCGGAGGAGCAGAAACGGAAGCTGTCGCTGTCGCTGGCCGTCTCCACGCTGGAGCACGATGACCACCGGGTGACCATCCTGGACACGCCCGGCTACGCCGATTTCGTCGGTGAGATCGTGGAGGGGTTCTCGGCGGCCGACGGAGCGCTCCTCTGCATGGATGCGTCGGGGGGGGTGGAGGCGGGCACGGAGCGCGCCATCGCACTGGGGCGCAAGAGCGGGAAGGCAGCGCTCTTCGTGCTCACCAAGTGCGACCGCGAGAACGCCAACCCCGGCGCCGCCCTGGACGCCCTCCGGGACGCCTTCGGATCCAAGATCGCCCCCCTGCACCTGGCGATCGGCGCCGCCGAGTTCTTTCGCGGCTACGTCGACCTCGTGCATCGCAAGGCGTACGCCGTCGAGAATGGCCAGCGCACGGAGATCGCCATCCCCGACGAGCTGAGCGACGAGGTGGCGCGGCGCCGCGACCAGCTCCTCGAGGCTGCCGCCGAGGCCGACGACGACGTCCTGACCAAGTACCTCGAGGGCGAGGAGGTCTCGGACGCTGAGCTCGACGCCTGCCTGCATCGTGGTGTTCGGGAGAGCATCCTGGCGCCCGTCGTGCTGACCTCCGCAGGCAAGGACATCGGCATCGACGGCCTGCTCGACGCCATCGTGCGATACCTGCCCTCCCCTGCCGAGGAGCCGCCGGTGAAGGCCCAGGATCGAGCTGGCTCCGAGGTGGAGGTTCCACCCGATCCCGCCGGTCCGCTTCTCCTGCAGGTCTTCAAGACGACGGCGGACCCGTTCGTTGGCCGCCTCTCCTACTTCCGCGTCTATTCCGGCACGATCCGTTCGCACGACCACGTCTGGAACCCGCGACACAACGAGGAGGAGCGGATCGGCCAGCTGCTCTACCTGCGTGGCAAGGACCACGAGCCAGCCACTGAGGTCCGGGCCGGCGAGATCGGCGCCGTAGCCAAGCTCGTCCACACCGAGACGGGCGACAGCCTGTGCAGCCGTGATCACGAGCTCTCGCTGCCGCCGCTCCAGTTCCCGCAGGCGACGCTCCCTGTCGCTGTCGAGCCGCTGACCAAGTCGGACCTGGACAAGCTGGGGACGGCTCTCAATCGGATGCTCGAGGAGGAGCCGACCGTCAGCGTGGAGCGCCAGGCGGAAACAGGCGAGCAGATTCTCTGGGCGCTCGGCGAGAACCAGGTGGCGGTCATCTCGGAGCGGCTCAAGCGCAAGTTCGGCGCCTCGGTGGTGACGAAGCAGCCCCGGGTGCCCTATCGCGAGACGATCCGCGGCCAGACCAAGGTGGAGGGCCGCTACAAGAAGCAGACCGGCGGTCACGGCATGTTCGGCCACGTCTGGCTGGCAATCGAGCCGAATCCCGGCGGCGGCGTCGAGTTCGTCGAGAAGGTGGTCGGCGGCTCCGTCCCGAAGGGCTTCTTCCCCGGTGTCGAGAAGGGGGTGCGCGAGGTTGCCGCGGAGGGAGCGCTCGCGGGCTACCCCGTGATCGACTTCAAGGCGACGCTCTACGACGGCTCATTCCATACGGTCGACTCCAACGAGCTCTCGTTCCGGCTGGCGTCGGCGATGGCCACCCGGAAGGGGATCCACGAAGCCGAGCCGGTGCTTCTCGAGCCGATCATGAGCGTCACGGTTCGCGTCCCGGAGGCCTACATGGGCGACGTGAATCGCGATCTCAACACGCGTCGCGGCCGCGTGATGGGCATGGACACCGACGATGGCATGCAGGTCGTGCACGCGCATGTCCCGCAGTCCGAGCTCGCGACCTATGCGACCGAGCTGCGCTCCCTCACGGGCGGGCGCGGCGACTTCACCGCGGAGCTGGACCACTACGAAGAGGTTCCGGGCCACGTGGCCCAGAAGGTGATCGCCGAGCACAAGAACGGCGGCGAGGCGCAGTCAGGCCACTAGCTCACGAGCGTGCGCCGGGCGAAGCAGGCCGCGCCTGATCGGGAATCGGCGCGATCGCGGCCATCAGCTGATCCGCCTCACCGCTGACGACGACGCGTTGCGCTGCCGGCTGCTTCGTCTCCAGGCGTCGCGAGGCCAGTGAGAGGGGGAAGTTGATGACGAAGTAGATCAGCGCCAGGACCACGTAGGTCTCGACCGGGTTGCCGTAGAAGTTGAAGAAGGATCGGCCGTGGCCGACCAGCTCGTAGACCGCGATGATGTAGGCCAGCGACGTGTCCTTGATCAGGGTGATCAGCTGGGACACGAGGGCGGGCATCATCCGAGAGACGGCCTGCGGCAGGACCACGTAGCGCATCGTTCGCCAGTAGTCGAGGCCGAGCGAGCGCGCTGCGTCCACCTCTCCCGGCGCGATCGAAAGGATTCCGGCGCGGAGGATCTCCGCCAGCACGGCGCTCGTGTAGATGGTCAGGCCCACGATCGCCACCGCGATCCCTGGAATGTCCAGTCCGAGTCGCAACAGCCCGAACGAAACGATCACGAGGATCACCAGGACGGGCGTCGCTCGCACGCCCTCGATCCAGGCGCTGAACGGGAGTCGCGCCGGACCCTTCAGCGACGCTCGGGCCAAGGCGAGTGGAAGGCTCAGCAGGACGCTCGCCGCCAGTGAGACGCCGCCGATGATGAGGGTCACGAGGAGCCCTTCGGCAAAGAAGCCCCAGCTGCTGGGCAGCAGGAACGGTTGCCACTTCGCGGCCTGGAGCGCGCCTGTCTGGAAAGCCAGGATCACCAGCCCAAGCGCCGCCAGGATTGTCAGCAACCCCCATGGAGTGCGCCGCGGGCCCGAAACGGTCGAGGTGATGCCCGTCATCGGCTGAAGGCCGACCGGCGCTCGAGGCGCCCGATGAGGAAGCTCAGAGTCAGCGTCAGGCTGAGATAACCGACGATGATCGCCGCGTAGGGGTCGAGTCGGAACGTTCGCGAAGCGATCACCCCGCCCTGCTGGAGCAGGTCCGGAGCGGCGATGGCACTGGCGACGGCAGTGTTCTTGACCAGGGCGATCGAGATATTGCCCAGCGGCGGGATGACACTGCGAACAGCCTGTGGGAGAACGACGTAGCGCAGCGCCTGAACCTGGCTCAGCCCCAGCGAGCGGGCCGTCTCCAGCTGCCGAGCGTCGACCGAGAGGATGCCCGAGCGCACCACTTCAGTGACGTAGGCGCCGGTGTAGACGGCCAGGCCGACAATGGCTGCCTGGACGGGCGAGCGGATGAGATTCGCCTGGGAAAGAAACGTGGCGTAGAAGAAGAGCTGCACGAGCAGCGGGGTATTCCGGATGAACTCTACGTAGGCCGTCGCGGCGATGGGGAGCGGCCCGGTGCCCCACACGCGGAGTGCGGCCCCGATGATGCCGATGACGAGGGCAACCGCCAATGAAGCCACGAAGAGGATGACCGTCGTGACGTAGCCCTGGACAAAGAAGTCCAGGTTGTTGAAGACGGCCTCGCCGAACACCTATCGAGCCGAGCTGACGCCAGGGAAGGGATGGAGGGACACCGTCTAGTGACGGTGTCCCCGATTCCCTTGTCGCGCCCTGGCTAGAAGGGCGCCTCGGGGGTCTCACCGGTGAAGGGCTTGATCCACTTCTCGTAGAGCGCGGTCAGGCGTCCATCAGCCTTCATGGCCTCGAGCTCGGCGTTGATCGCTTCGACGAGGTCGTCCTTGTCCTTCTTCACGCCGATTCCCAGCGGCTCCTCGGTGAAGGGCTCACCCACGAGCTTCGTACCGGGGAACTGCTCGGCCAGCCCGAAGAGGATGGTGTTGTCAGTGGAGACGACCTCGCAGCGGCCGTCCGCCAGGGCCTGGCCTGCTTCGGTATAGGTCTTGAAAAGGAGGAGCTCCGCTTCCGGCGCCATTTCGCGGATGTTCTCCTCCGATGTGGAGCCTTCACCGGAGCAGACCGTCTTCCCGTTGAGGTCGTCGACAGTGGCGATGTCGCTGTCCTCCTTGACCAGGAGCGACTGGCCCGCGACGTAGTAGATGTGGCTGAAGTCGATCTCCTTCTTCCGCTCCTCGGTGGCGGTCATCGTGCTGATGACGACGTCGACCTTGTCCTCCAGCAGGAAGGGGATGCGGTTGGCGCTCACAGCCTCGACGGTTTCGGCCTCGACACCGAGCGCCTTCGCGATTTCGCGGCAGAGATCCGCGTCCAGGCCCTCGACCTGGTTGTTCGTGGGGTTCTTGAAGCCGAACGAGCGAACATCGAACTTGGTGCCGCAGACGAGCTTGCCCTTGGCCTTGATGGCATCCACGGCGCTGCCCGCAGCTGCGCCGCTGGCACCCGCAGACGCCCCGCCGGCGGGCGTGCTGGTGGTCCCGGCAGTAGCGCTGGCCCCGCCCGGCCCAGCGCTACACGCGCCGACCAGCAATGCCAGCCCGATGACGAGCCCGATGCTCCGTTTCATGGGTCACTCCTCCTCTGTCTCGCGGATGTCCATGTGGAATCAGTGCTTCAG
>JACDFU010000049.1 GCA_013815585.1 Chloroflexota bacterium | reverse complement strand
GCTGTGGCTGCCGAACTCAACGGCCGTCCTCGACAGACGCTCGACTGGATGAAACCATGCGAGGTACTCGCCGACCTGTTGCGATGAGGGGTTGAGGCCGCCCACTACCGGGGTTCGTAGCTGACGCAGGACGGGTCGCTTCCCAGGATTCGCCCCCCGGTGACCTGCCTCGGGTGGCTTGCCCCGTGCAAATTGCCCCGGCGGCTGCCCCGGCTGCCTCCTCGGTGGCTGGCCCTTGGCGATTGGCCCTTGGCAGTTGGCCGCCTAGTGGTTGCCCCACTGGTACGACTGCTTGACGATCCGCAGGTAGACAAAGGTCTCCGTCGACTGGACGCCGGGGACCTTGCGCAGCTTGGCGGCGAGAAACTGGAGCAATGATTCGTTGTCCTCGCAGACCGCCTCAACGAGGAGGTCGAAGGCGCCAGCCGTGACCACGACGTAGATCACCTCGGGCAGGGCTGCGATCTCGTCCGCCGCCTCGAGCAGTCGATCGCCCTCGCAGCGCACACCGATCATGGCCATCTGGTCGTAGCCGAGCTTCAGGGGATCGGCCACTCCCACGATCTGAAGGATGCCCCGCTCGATCAGCCGGTTCGTTCGAGCGCGTACCGCGGCCTCGCTGACGCCAAGATCTGCCGCGATCTGGGTGAATGGCCGCCGGCCGTCCTCCTGGAGGTGCTCCAGGATCTGCTGGTCCAGAGCCGAAACCTCGTCGCGCCCGCGGCTCACCTCCCCCTGGCGGCCCTGCGTCATCGGCCGACACTAGCAGAAGTTCGGTGCTCCCCGGCACCGATGAAAGTCCTATTTGAGGTCCTTGTACTCGAATAGCCCTATGGTCACGGGTGAAGGGGTGTGGGAGAACGCGGCTGGCGCCCAAAGTCGTCACCGTCAGGCGCCCGCCCGCTCTTCGGGAGCCTTCCACCGGGGGTCCATTCGCCACCTTGCCGACCAACCTGCTGCTGCTGGTACTCGTCGCTCTCGTGATCGCGAACATCGCGCTCATGCTGGCGGTGCTGCTCCTGCCGGCGCGACGGAATCCGGTGCCCGCCGAGCCGGACCGGGCCGTTCCGTCGGGGGATCCGGTGGACCTGGCGATCCAGGTCGCCGCCAGCCAGCGCGACTCGCCGGAGGCGCGCGCAGGGCTCAGTGGCGCGGCCTACGACCGTGTCGTGCGCATCGTCAGCTACGTCTTCATCGCGGGTACCGCGGTGACGGTCGCATTGAGCGGTCTCTACCCGGCAACCGCGCCGGCAATCTTTGTCCTTCTCACCGTCGCGGCCCTGTTCGTGCTCATCGTCCACGACCTGCTGCCGAGCTCCGTCCTGGGCCCGGGCAAGTTCGTGCTGGAGGGCAGCGCCGCGATCTCCTTCGTGACGATCCTCATCGCGCTGACCGGGGCCGCCGAGAGCCCATTCTTCTTCGGCTACTACCTGATCGTGGCCGGTGCTGCCCTCGTTGTCCGTGGCTCCACCACGCTCATCGTTGCTGCCTCAACCTCACTCGTCTACGTCCTGCTCGTCGCCGCCTCGCCCGGCGCGAGTACGCTGACCTACGAGCAGCTGAACAGGATCATCTTCAACGTCCTGGCGCTGGCGCTTCTTTCATACCTGGCTTCGGTTGTGGCGCGGGAGCAGCGCCGGACGCGGGACGCTGCCCTGCGACTCTCACTGTTCGACCCCCTGACCCAGCTGTACAACCGTGCCTACTTCTTTGCGGTCATGGACCGGGAGATCCAGCGAGCCGCGCGCACCGGGCGGCGCTTCTGTCTGTTGATGCTGGATCTTGATGGGCTCAAGCCCATCAACGACACGTTCGGTCACCACTTTGGCGACGAACTCCTGCGCAACGTCGCCGACGTCATCCGGGACGGAACGCGCGTCATCGACTCGACCGCCCGATACGGTGGCGACGAGTTCGTGGTGCTGCTTCCGGAGACCGACCCGACGGGCGCATTCGTCGTGGCAGAGAAGCTTCGTCAGGGCGTGAACCGCATCCGCATCCGCTCCGGTGATGCGCAACTGGGTGCGACGGTGTCGATCGGCGTGGTCGCCTATCCCGACGACGGCGACAACGGCGACCAGCTGATGATGAGCGCAGATGCGGCGATGTACGAGTCCAAGAGGAAGGGCAAGAACCGGGTGGTCGGCCGGTCAGGCCGGCGCCAAACGGTGGTGAGCGCGGAGCCGGTGCCCTCCCGGCCCTCTCAAACGCAGACTGACCTCGGCGGATCGGCTCCACCCGATCAGGAGGGCTCGCGGCCCGCCGTCGTGGGCAGGGATGCAGCGCCGTCGATCGAGCGCGCGGCGATCCCGATCTTCGCAGAGCGAGAGCCGGTCCCCGACGCTCAGCCGCTCCCCGACGACGATCCGGTCGCCGACGACGAGCCGGTCTCCGACGACGAGCCGGTCCGCGTGGATGATCCCGCCCTGACTCTTCCCGCGCCACTCGTGATCCACTCGGCCACCGACCCCGCAGGACCCGGACGCTCGGCGCGCCGGTTCAGCGTGCTGCGAGGCGACACCGAGGAGCAGTTCGATCGCGCGCTCGATGGGCTGATCTCCGATACCACCAAGGGCGTCCGCAGGCGCACGGCAGCGCCTGCCGCGGACTCCGGTGACGAGCCACAGGGTCCCGCCTGAGGGGCGTCGCGCCGAGCCGGTGTAGCATGCCGACGATGTCGGAGGAGCAGCCCAGGGCGGCCGGATTCTCGACGCGCGCCATTCGAGCCGCGACCACCTTGCCGCAGGTCCGCCAGGCGCCGTCGACCGTGCCGATCTACCAGACAGTCACCTTTGGCACGGCCGATCTGGCCGAGCTCGGCGATATCCTGGGCGATCGGACCAGCGGCTACGCCTACTCCCGGATCGATAATCCGACCGCTTCGGCGCTGGCGGCCGCCGTGGCGGCGCTGGAGGGAGCGGAGGCCGGCTTCGCCTTCGGGTCCGGGATGGCCGCCATCCATGCGGCGATCGTGTCGGTCGTCGGGGCCGGGGATGAGGTGCTGGCCACAACGGCCGCCTACGGCGGCACGCGCGCCCTCTTCACCGGCATTCTCAATCGACTGGGGATCCGAACCCGTTTCGTCGACGCGACGGCAATCGAGGGCGTGCGCGACGCCTTCACGCCGCAGACGCGGCTGCTCTACCTGGAGACGATCGCGAACCCTTCGCTGGCCGTCACCGACCTCGCTGCTCTCGCCGACGAGGCTCACCGTCGCGGTGTGCCCGTCATCGTGGACAACACGTTCGCCTCGCCCTACCTCTGTCGGCCGATCGAGCTCGGTGTGGATCTGGTTGTCGAGTCAGCGACCAAGTGGCTCGGCGGCCACTCGGACGTTCTGGCCGGAGTGGTCGTCGGGAACCGCGAACGAATCGCGGAGGTCCGTGCCATCCAGACGGACACCGGCGCGATCTGCGCCCCGTTCAGCGCCTTCCTCGTCCTGCGCGGCATCGAGACATTGGCGGTTCGGATGGAGCGCCACTGTGCGAGCGCGCTGGCGCTCGCACGTTACCTCGAGGGACAGGAGCACGTAGAGCGCGTGCTCTACCCGGGCCTTCCCAGTCACCCACAGGGAGCTGTGGCACAGCGCCAGTTGCTTGCTGGCGGCGGCATGCTGGCGTTCGACCTCGGCGGCCGGGAGGCCGCATCGGCGTTTATTGACGCCCTGTCGCTCCCCGAGCGGACTGCGTCCCTGGGGAGCATCAAGACGATCTGCGTTCACCCGCCCTCGACCTCGCACCGCCAGCTCGACGAGGCAGCGTTGAAGGCGGCAGGGATCCCGGCGGGCCTTGTGCGCGTCTCGGTTGGACTTGAGGACGTGGAGGATCTCATCGCCGACTTCGCCGTGGGACTGGCCGCGGCACGGTCGGCGGTCGCTGCCTGACCGACTCGCGGTCCGTGTCGACTGACGCGCTGACGGCGCGACCGGCGAGCCGCCGCCTGCCCGACAGCCCGGGTCGCCTTCTTGGCATGGCCGGCGTTGCGGCCTGGCGAACGCTCACCAGCGTCCGGTTCGCGGTGCTCCAGATCATCGTGCTGGCCGTCGCCGGCCTGATCGGAACGATGGTGCGCCAGGTTCCGTCGTTCGCCCTGAAGAGTCCCGCGGACTACGCACGGGCCATGGCCGACGAACATGCCCGTTACGACCCGATCACGATCCTCGGCCTCAATGTCGGCCCGGGGCTGGTTAACCTCTTCGACACACTGGGTTTTTTCCGCATCTTCAGCGCGCCCTGGTTCACCGTGCTGATGACGCTGCTCGTGATCAGCATCGTGGTTTGCACAATCGACCGGACACCCCGCCTGTGGCGCGGCGTTCGCCACGTCCGCGTCGAGCAGCCCCCTGCCTTCTTCGACCCACGACTCCCCCAGCGTGCGCATCTTCCTGCGGACGCGGTCAGCCAAGAGGAGCTGGCGGCGGTGCTTCGCGGCCGGCGCTTCCGTCTCAGGCGGGCCGTGGGCGGGCCGGCTGCAGACCGGGATGGGGAGACGTTCGTCATGGGCGACCGCAACCAGTACTTCAAGATGGCCACGCTCTTCACCCACCTCGGCCTGATCCTCTTCCTGACCGGTGGACTGGTGACAGGGGCATTTGGTTATGAGACCGTCCTCTTCGTGGGCGAGGGCCAGACCGCCCCCGTGCAGCCCGTGGGCACACCGCACAACCTGCTCGTGAAGAACCACCGGTTCGAGGCGCCGACCCGCCCAAACGGCACGTTCGCCGACTTCTGGACGGACCTTGCCGTTTACCGCGACGGCGCCGAGATCGCACGCAAGACGATTCGGGTGAACGACCCACTGAGCGCCGGGGGCTTCGTCTTTCACCAGAACACCTTCGGGCCCGCCGCGGCGCTCGAGATCCGCGACCCGTCCGGCGAGCTGGTATGGACCGGACCCGTCCTTCTCTCGGGCAAGCTTCTTGAGCTGCCCCAGGGCTTCATGACCATCCCCGGCTCCGACCTCGGCCTGCTCGCACTCCTGTTCCGGGACGAGTCGGGGCAGGCGGTCCTCGGCCTCCAGGGCCTTGCGCAACCCGATCCATCAGCGGAGAGTCGCACCGTCTTCCTCACCCGGCTGGCGGTCGGCCAGGCGACGGATCCTGCGGCCACCGCGGGGTACCGCATCCGCTGGACCGGAGCCGATGCCTTCACCGGGATGGTCGTCAAGAACGATCCGGGCCAAGGTCTGATCTGGCTCGCATACCTTTCTCTGATGGCCGGTCTCGTGCTGACCTTCTACTTTCCGCGCCGTCGCGTGTGGGCCCGCTTCACGGACGAGGGCGTCGACCTGGCCATGGCCGCCGATCGCTACGTCGACGCACGGCGCGAGTTCTCTGGCCTGCTCGATGACCTGGCTGCTCGCACGGGCCATCGTGCGGAGGTGCGGCCAATCCCCTAAGCATCGGCATACTGGATGCCCGATGCCCTCGATCCAAACGCTCTGGCGAGCCGTCTTTCCCTCGGCGCGGCCGCTCGGCTCGATGGCCGAGCGCCTGGCCGGTGCCGGGCATGGGTCTGTCGCTCGCCCGGGCGCGGAGGTCGCCTGGGTCCGCGTGCTGCACGCGCGAGTGCCAGCCCTGGAGGGCTTCGAACGCGGCGATCTTGCCATCGTGCCCGACGCCACCCTGGAAGCCCTGACAGGGAGCGGCGTGGAGCCGGCCGCGGTGGCACGCGCGCTCGATCAGGCGGGAGCGGTCGCCGCACTTCTCCTGACGCGCGATCCGGATTCGCGCGCGGCCAGCGCGCTGGCCGAAGGCGAGGGGCTGAGCCTGCCCGTCCTGTGGATGGAACCCGTGGACGCTGGCGCACTGGAGCGGTCGGTCATCGGCTATCTCGTCAACGCTCGCGCCGAGCTGGAGCGACAGGCGGGCCGGCTCGAGTTCGAAATCGAAGCCCTGGCGCTTGCCGGCCGGGGCCTCGAGGCGCAGGCCGCTGCCGTGGGAACGTTCCTGGGTCGGGCGGTTGCCGTCGAAGGCAGCCGTGGCCAGGTCCTCACGGCCCATGCACCGCTCGATCGACCGGCAGCCGCCAGCGCGGCTGCTCGCTACCTGCGTGACCCGCGAGTGGCTGCCTGCCGCATCACCCTTCCACAGGTCGCCACACCGGCGCAGGAGGAGCGCGAGCTCCGAGCCATGGGCGCGCTGGTGATCCTCGGCGAGGAGCCGGCCACGGAGCTGGAACGGGCCGCTGGCGAACGGGTGGCCGCGCTCCTGGCCCTTCAGATCGCGGCCGAGGCAGCTCGATCGCGGCGGCGTCCTCCGGGTAAGGAAGGGCTTCCGGCCGCGGGGCCGCCTTGGGTGGCGATCGTCGCCCGACAGGGACGCGATCCTGCAGAGGACTCCTCCGAGACGCGCGAACGCGTGAGGGACCGCCTTCGGAGACTCGCGCCAGCACGGCGCCTGAGCCTCCGCGGCGACGCGAGCAGCCTCGAGATCCGCCTGATCGCCGCCGTCGACGTGGCGGATCCGACCGGGGAGCGGTTCGCCGCCCGCGTCGCGACGTCGCTCGATCGGATGGTCGCGCTCTCTGCGACCTTCTCCGAGCCGGGGGACCGCGGTCTTGCCGAGTCTGAAGCCCGCGCCGCCCTGGAGGCTCGCGAGGCGCTGAAGAACTCGGGCTTCGACCGGATCGCCCGCGTCTCCCACCTGCCGGTTTATCGGCTCCTCGGCAATCTTCACCACCTGCCTGACGGGGCACGTTCGGCGCCCCAGCTGCTCGCACCGCTGCTGGTGGGCGGGCCAGCCGCGCGTCGAAACCGCCTGGCCACGCTGAGAGCGATCCTCGACCACCCGTCGGCAGCGGATGCAGCCCGTTCGCTCGGCATCCACCGCAACACCGTGGCCTACCGCATCGCCCGGATTGAAATTTTGACCGGCTGGGACCTCGCCAATCCCGAATTCCGCCTGGCCTTGAGCGTGGCCCTCCGACTTGTGCAGAACGACCAAGAAAACGCTGGTTCCCAGACGGTGGAGAGCCCCTGAACCATTCGTTATGGCTCGATCTGTCGGTAGACTGACGTCGTCGTCGTGCCGTAAGCCCAAACCGCTTCTGCGCGCCCTCAACGACCGTCCGCATCGCTCTCCGCAGAGAACGGCAGGCCCCGAGCACAGCCCAGGAGGAAGCATGGTCATCGAGATCCGCGATCAGGACGCACGGTCCAGAATCGAATCCGCAAAAGAAGCGAACATTCGCTTCGTCCAGCTCCAGTTCACCGACATCATCGGTCACGTCAAGAGCGTCACCATCCCGCTGCACCAGCTCGAGAGCTCGGTCCAGCACGGCACGTGGTTCGACGGCAGCTCCATCGAGGGCTTCACCCGGATCGCGGAGAGCGATCAATGGCTGAAGCCGGACATGTCGACCTTCGCCGAGATTCCCTGGCAGCCTGGTCACGGGACCCTTGGCAGCGGGCCGCTAGGCAGCCGCGGCACGGTCCGGGTGATCTGCGATGTCATGACGCCGGCAGGCGAGCCGTTCGTCGGGGATCCGCGGTTCATCCTCAGGCGCCAGATCGACCGGGCCGCGAAGCTCGGCTACAAGTGGAATACCGGGCCCGAGCTCGAGTTCTTCCTCTTCAGGCGCGACGAAAACGGCAAGGTGGCGCCGTTGCCGCACGATCAGGCCGGCTACTTCGATTTCTCGACCGATCTGGCCCAGGAAGTTCGCCAGGACATGGTCAACGCGCTCGAAGCGTTCGGCATCCGGGTGGAGGCGGCGCACCACGAGGTTGCCGCCGGCCAGCACGAGATCGATTTCGAGTACGACGATGGACTCAAGACGGCGGACAACGCCATCACCTTCAAATTCACGCTCAAGGCCATCGCCCAGCTGCACGGTCTCTATGCCACCTTCATGCCGAAGCCGATTCACGGCATCAACGGCTCCGGCATGCACACGCACCAAAGCCTCTACTCCCTCGCGGAGGAGCGCAACGCTTTCGCCGATCCAGACAGCAAGTACGGCCTCTCGGACCTTGCGCGCAGCTACATGGCTGGCATCCTGGCCCATGCGCGCGGGATGATCGCGGTGCTGGCGCCCACGGTGAACTCGTACAAGCGGCTGGTGCCGGGCTACGAGGCGCCGACCTACCTGACCTGGGGTCGGACCAACCGTTCGGCCCTCATCCGCGTCCCGAAGGCATCTCCGGGCAGGAGCGTCGAGGCGACGCGCGTCGAGGTTCGCTGCCCCGATCCCTCCTCCAACACGTACCTGGCCTTCGCGGTGATGCTCGCGGCCGGACTGGACGGCATCGAGAAGGGCATGACACTGGCCGACCCGGTCGAGGAGAGCCTCTTCGAGATGAGCCCGGCGCGGATCGCCGAGCACGGCATTCGCGAGCTGCCCGGGACGCTGGGCGAGGCGCTCGACGAGCTCGAGAAGGACGAGGTTGTGCGGGAGGCGCTCGGCGAGCACGTCTACAGCCACTTCGTCGCCGCCAAGCGGGAGGAGTGGGACGACTACCGGACCCAGGTCTCCGACTGGGAGATCGACCGGTACCTGGACGCCTTCTAGCTACCTAGCTGGCCGGCCAGCCAATGGGCGGCCACACCAGATCGGAGGGCGGTGGGAAGCTCGGTCCCACCGCCCTCTTCGATTTTCTAAAAGCGGCCCCGATAACCGGGAGGCAGGAGCTCCGCGATCCTGCCCATAAGCTCCTGGCTGGCAGCGTCGACGGCCGCTCGGCGGTCCGTCGGGCTCGCCACCGGCTGATACGGCGCACCAAACTGGAGCGTCACCGAGCTCCCCAGCCTAGGCAGCCGGGCGCCGATGGGCCAGAGCCGCTCGGTGCCGGCAATGCCGACCGGCAGGATCGGTGCCCCTGTCCGAAGCGCGAGAAGAGCGACTCCGGGCTTGGGCTCAGCCAGGAAGCCGGTCCGCGAGCGGGTGCCCTCCGGGGCCAGGCCTAGCCAGTCGCCAGAGCCGATCACCGCCCGAGCCATCCGGTAGGCCTCCCGGTCGGGCCGGCCGCGGCGGACGCCGAATCCGCCATAGGCCAGGAGGAGGCGGCCGATCCCTGGCCAATCGAGCGCCTCGGCCTTGGCCATGTAGCGCACTCGGCGTCGCACGAGCCGCTCGACCGTGATGGAAATCAGCAGCGGATCCGCGATCGATAGGTGGTTGCTGGCGACGATCACGCCGGGCCGGTCGGGCACATGCTCCGCGCCCTCCACGACCGTCTGGATCCCCCCCAGGCGCAGCCCAAGGGAGGTGAGTGCGTTGAGGTAGCGGAACGCGAAGGGGATGGCTGGCCTGCCGCCCGTCACGCCTCCGTCTGGCGGGAGCCCATCAGCTCCCCGCCATCCACTCCGATCGTGTTCCCGGTCATCCAGTGCAGACGCGGAGAGGCAAGCACGCAGATCGCGTCGGCGACATCCTCGGGTCGGGTCATTCGACCGCCCGGATTGCGCTCGCTGGCCACCTTGATGAGCTCTTCGTGCCCGGGGATCCGCCGCAGGGCAGGCGTGTCCGTCACGCCCGCCCGGATGGCGTTCACCGTGATGCCGTGGGGCATCAACTCGAGGGCGAGCTGCCGACAGTGGGATTCGAGGGCTGCCTTCGCCGCACTGACCGGACCGTACGTCGGGACAGCCTTCACGGCGCCCTCGCTCGTCATGGCGAAGAGCCGGCTGCCCTCGGCGAGGAGCCCGGCGTGAAAGAGGTCGCGCGCCCAGTACACCATTGAATGAGCCATCACGTCGGCCGTCATCTCCAGCTGGCGCTGGTTGACCTCCTTGCGTTCCGGATCGTCCGAAACGTACGAGAGGGTGGTGCCGAAGGCCAGCGAATGCAGGAAGACCGCCACGAAGGGAT
Source organism: Chloroflexota bacterium (assembly GCA_013815585.1). Classification (GTDB taxonomy): domain Bacteria; phylum Chloroflexota; class Limnocylindria; order Limnocylindrales; family CSP1-4; genus JACDFU01. Next base: position 5,606 of record JACDFU010000049.1, on the reverse strand, counting down.
CGGCGCCCGCAGAACGCTGCACGTCGAAGCGAGCCCGGATGCCCTCGATCACCATTTGGCGCTTCGCTTCGTCGGCCGCATTGACGTTGTGGAAGACGACCGGCACACCCGCCGCTTCGATCCTGGCTCGTGCCTGCTCGGCCGCAGCCAGCGTTCCCCGGAGGTCGAGGTGGACGCCGACAATCCCGTAGCCTTCCCGCGCGAGGGCAAGAGCCGTTGCGGCTCCGAAGCCGCTGCTCGCGCCCAGGATCAGCGCCCATCGCTCTCGCGGATCGGCATCCGCAGCGTCAGTCGCCGGTGGATTCCTGGGGGCCTGCTGCGCCATCTCTCCTCCGTCCGTGGTGACGGGTCGGAGTGTAGCCCGGGAGGGAGCCGGCGACGCTCAGGGTCGGACGGTGATGACCCTTGACCAGGCGCTCAGGTTGCCCGCTCGGTCCCTGGAGCGGACGCGGAAGTCGTAGCGATGGCCGCGAGCCAGGGAGCCCTTCCACGAGTTGGCCGTGGTGGCAGTCCTGAAGGCCTGCCAGGCTGCGCCGTCGACTCGTCGCTGGACAGTGAAGTCCCGGAGCCCGGCGGTCAGGATCGAGAGCCGAATGTCGCCGCCGTGCCAGGTCAGGGTGACAGTCGTGGTAGACATCGTCGAGCTGGCGACCAGCGGTGTCTCCATCCGGCCCCAGCCGCCGGTGCGGTCCGGACCCTTCATGTAGACCGCGGTCCACAGGCGCCGGCCCGCGTCATCGGTGGTAACACCGACTCCGATGTAGTTGAGGTCGGCATCGATCGTGGTGGCGTAATGGGGGGGCGAGTTACGCCACTGCGTGCCGGTCCCGGCGGCGGACTCGCGCAGCGTGGGCTTCTCATTCCAGGCGATGTTCTCGCTGGCCGAGTACCAGAGGATACCGGCCGGCGTCAGCATGTCCCAGGCATAGCGCCCGTCGGGCTGCTCGTGGGAGAAATAGTGCTTGGTCGCCATGTCGGTCGATCGGTAGCGGGCGATCGTGGTCAGCCGGCCGTCGACACGGAGGGCCACCTTGCCGGCTGCAGCACGCTGCTGGTTGAGCAGGCGGACGACCTCTGCCTCGGCGCCTGCCCGAGTGAGATCCGTGGCTGCAGCCGCCGTCCCCGAGAGTGTGGTCGAGAGCCCCAGCCCGGCCAGCAGGCCGAACAGCAGGCCGAGCGCGCCCCGGCGGTATTGCAGCGATGTTGCACTCATTCGGTGATCTACCTACTCCATGGCCCGGACCAGATGGGCCCAGATGACGGTCGGCATTGGCGACGCGGTTCTCGCATCCCAGCTGATAAGTACGAACGTAACGGGCAAGCCGCCGTTCGTACTGCACCAGACTCCCCAATCGCGAGGCCAGTTGGGAGTTCCGGTGACGGGCGGCACCGGCCGCCAGAGGTCCTATGTCGGGCAGTACCGAGGGGCCGGCCGGGGCCATGCCCTGCCCTCATCTCCGGCACCGGCGTTAGGCGGCTGATAGGCTCGCCGCGCATGACGTCGCCGCCGATTCCCGCAGTCGCGGTCGCGCCGGACACGATCATCCGACCCCTCCGAACCCTGTGGCTGCTGAGCACAGCGCACGCCGTGAACCATGCCCACGCTGCACTGTTGCCGCTCGTGTACCTCGCCGTGATCTCCGAGTTCGCGGTCGGCGCGGGCGCGGTCGCCTTCGTGGCAGCCGTCGCCAGCTTCGCAAGCGGTGTCGTGCAACTCTCGTTCGGCGCCCTGACGCGCGTCGTGTCGAGGCGGGCTGCCCTGGTGGCAGGGAATTTCGTCATGGGTGCCGGCCTGGCTGCCCATTCGCTGGCTTCAGGCCTCGCGCCATTTGCGATCGCCAACGTGATCTCCCGGATGGGCGGGTCTCCGCAGCACCCGGTCGGAAACGCGCTCCTCGCCGAGCAGTTCCCTCCGGAGCGGCGGGGCTTCGCGATCAGTGCCCACATCGCGGGCGGAAATGTGGGGACCCTGGCGGTGCCCTTGGTCGGTGCCTGGCTGATCGCCGGGATCGGCTGGCGCTGGACGGTCGTCCTGTTCGGAGTTCCGGCGATGCTCATCGCCGTGGGCCTCTTCGCGCTCGTGCGCGAGAGCGGCGCTGACCGGGCCGCCGCCCGCGAGCAGGGCACGGTCCGCGAGGGCTACCGCTCGATCCTGCGGGATCGAGACCTCCTGTGGCTCTATCTGTCCTCCGTGCTGGGCGGAGGCGGCAGGGGGCTCGGGGTCGTCAACATTTTCGTGCCGATCTACCTCGCCCGGGTGATCGGCCTGGATGCCGGGACGGTTGCCCTCATGTACACCGTGCTGCTGATCGGAAGCGTCCCCGGGCCGCTGCTGGCGGGCTGGCTCTCGGACCGGCTGGGCCGCAAGCCCGTCATCGTGGCGACGTACCTCCTCGGCGCGTTCTCGTTCGGCGCGTTCGTCCTGGCCGGCTCCAGCGTCCTCGCCCTCTGGCTGGGGATCGTGCTGCTGAGTGCCTTCAACTTCGTGGAGAGCCCGCAGCTCCAGGCGCTCCTCGCCGACATCACCCCAACGCCGATGCGCGATGTCTCCTTCGCCGCCTATTTCACGCTCGCCTTCGGGATCGGCTCCCTCTGGACAGCGGTCTACGGGATCGTGATCGAAGCTCTCGGTGAGGCGGCTGGCCTGCCGCTCGTCTTCCTGCTGATGGGCGCCGCGTACGTCGTGGCAGCCCTTGCGGTCCTGCCGATTCGCGCCGAGGAACGCGCCCGCCTGAACGCTGACCCACCGGCTTTCACCTGAGCCTCACCGCCCCCGAGGTGATCGGCGCTCATTGGCGGGCTCCGAATGCTTGGCTATACTCGGGGACCCGCGGGCGCCCGGCGCCGCGGATTCCTCGGTCGGGGCGTGGCGCAGCTTGGCAGCGCGCATCGTTCGGGACGATGAGGTCGGAGGTTCAAATCCTCTCGCCCCGACCAAACTCACGTTCTTTCCCGATCTCGAACACGGCCGGCAAGGCGGCGCCGAGTCCGAGTTCGACCGCATCGGGCGTGAGTTCGTACTCCATCCGCTCGAAGCCTAGGACATCGGTGCGCGCGAACAGCGCCGTCGCCAGGGCCTGGCGTCCATCGGGTCCAGAGTCCGCCCAGAGCGACGGCAGGGAACGCAGGTAGGCGACGACCTCAGATGGCGCGAGCCGGCCTCGTTCGACCGGGTCCCGTGCGGCCTGCTCCTCCGCATCGAGCTGTGCCATCTCGCGCTGCCAGGCCATCACGTCGCGCGACTTTGCCAGGCGTCTCGAAGCTTCTTCGCGCTCTCGGCTGATGCGGGCTAGGGCTGCGCCATCGACACGCGTCGGCCGATCGTGATAGCGGCGCACGACCTCGGTAATGGTGACGTCATCGATCGAGCCCACTTGGGACAGGAGGAGACCGATGGCGTCCTCGTACCAGTTCTGCGGGTAGGAGTGGCCACCGGCGCGCTTGTCGTCGCCCTTCGTGTAGCGCCGACGAGCGTCAGGCGTCCCGGCGATGAACGCGTCGCAGGTCGGCGCCGGGTGGCGGTAGCGGCCGATGTCGCCGTACAGGAAGCGATGGCAGCCTGAACAGCGGAGGCGCAGCGGGTAGTGGCGCTTGACGATGCGACCGGGCGTCCGCGTTCGGCGCAGCTCCCGCATGGACTGCACCTTGGACCAGAGGGCCGGTTCGACGATGGGCACGATGCCGGCCGGCTCGCCGGTGCGGAGACGTCCGGCGTAGATCGGGTTCGTGAGCAGCTCGCCGACATGGGTCTTCGCAAGGTCGGTGGCGGCTGCAACCTCCCAGTCGGTGTGCCCGACGGCAGCGAGTTCGAACGCCCGACGAACGATCGCGGCCTTCGCCTCATCGGCCCGGAGCGTTGAGGGCTTGCCCTCGCGGATGATCCCGAACGGTGCCCGATTGCCGCCGGGCACCCCGAGGCGGCGTCGCTTCGCGGCGTAGCCTTCGCCGACGCGCTTCGAGAGCTTGCGGCTGTACGCCTCGGCCTCGTGGGCCTCCCGGACGAACTGGTCCCAGTTGCTTGGGTCCGACGAAAGCAGGCGTTCATCGGCGAACAGGACCACCACCCCCGCCGCGTGCAGGTGATCCTCGACCGCGATCAGAGTCTGCTTGAGGTTGCGCAGGAATCGGCTCACGTAGCCGACGACGAGCACGTCGAAGGCGCCCGCCTGCGCCGAAGCAACCATCGCCTCCCAGGTCGGCGTGCGCCAGGCCGCGGTCCAGCCCGAGGAAGCGACCGACCACTCGAGGCCGCTATCGGCGAGTCCATCCGGGCAATAGCCCGGTCCTGCTGTTCGCGTTGGGCGTCAGGCCCGAAGTTGTCCCACTGGCCGGCGGTCGACTCGCGGAACCAGCGCGCTGCCCGCATTCCGCCGACCTGGTCGAGCGATGGGGGTAGAGAACGCTTCATGCTGCGGGCCTCTTGCTGGTCAACTGGGTCAGCACCTTACCTCGGCCGCGCCGCTCTTCAGCATCGCGAAGAGCCGCGACGAGGGCGAGGACGACGAGGCTGACCGGTCGTGGACCGGACTCACGGCTGCCCAGATCCCGCAGGTCGGTCGGAGCGGGACTGTGCATGCCGGGCGTCAGCTCCTGGGACGGTGTGTGGCTGGTCACGCGAGACCACCCCACTCATACCCATCGGTCCCATCGACCACGGCCCGGAGGCGGGCCGCCGACTCGTCCGTCAGATCGTCGGCGAAGATCCGCAACGCTTCGCGGGCGACATCGACGCCGTCATGTGGTGGAGGAGGCAGAAGACCGTCACCAGCGTCACCGGTGTCACTGGGAGCACGACCGTCGGTGACGCTCCCACCGTCGTACGGTCCCGTTCCGACACCTCCCGGAGACCTTGTGTCACCCGCCCCCGCCGGTGACGGTGGTGACGCGGGTGACGGCGTTTCGGGGGCCGTTCGGATCGCGATCAGGCGGCGGCCATGCGACTCGCGACGCTTCTCGACCTCGATGCCGACCGAACGGAGGTTGGGCGCGATCCGGGCGAGCTCCCGCGAGAGCGACGTCGCGTTCCCTGGCCAGCCCTTGCGCCGTGTGGCCGACTCACCCACGATGCCGGCGAGTCGATCGAGGAGTTCCGTCGCGGTCCCCACGAACTCGCCCGATTCGAGCAGGGTGCGCAAGGGCGGAACGATCACTGCGGCGTCAAGAGCGATCTCGTGGATGGCGTCGCGGTTGCCCCTGTATGCCTTCAGGAACGAGCCGGCGGGCCAGCCCAGCGCCGGTTCCGCCGCGACGACCCAGTGGGCGAAGTCGGCCATCCGCGGTGCCCGTTCAAGCTGGACCTGGTCCAACCGACTGATGGCGCCAGACACCCCGTGGAGGAGTGCCCCGAGGATTGCCGGCTGTTCGCGATCGAACGCGGCCCAGAACTGGGCCTCATCCTGGCGGCGGTCATCCGGGATCCGGGGCAGTTCGAGCTCGATCGTGCGGTCGAGCAGGTCGCTGCGCGTGCCCAGGACGCCGATGCCGTTGATGACGATCGGGCGGCAGGCGTCGAACAGCGTCTCCTCGTCGTTCTCGTACAGGGTGCGGGTGCTGAAGCCCAGCCCCGTCGAGACCCGGCAGAGCGTGTCGCTCAGCCAGTCCGGGAC
>JACDFU010000048.1 GCA_013815585.1 Chloroflexota bacterium | reverse complement strand
ATGGTGGTCGACCGGACCCGCCGCTCGGCGCCGTAGGTACGAATGCTCTCCTCGACCTGGAGCGCGAGCTCGCGGGTAGGCGTGAGGACGAGGCAGCGGATGGGCAGCCCGGTACCGCCGCGAGCGCGGCCATTGCCGGTCGGAAGGTGGCGCGAGCCGGGGTTGCTGGCATTGAGCAGCTGGAGGATCGGCAGCACGAAGGCGGCCGTCTTGCCGGTGCCCGTCTGGGCGCCCGCAAGGACGTCGCGGCCGGCGAGCACGAAGGGAATGGATTCAGCCTGGACCGGCGTGGGCGTGGTGTAGCTCTGGGCCGTCACGGCACGAAGGAGCTCGGGCGTCAGCCCGAGTTGATCGAAGGACAAGGAAGGAACTCCTGACGATGGCCCACCCGCGCGGTGTGTGCGACGGGGACCGGTCAGGGCGTGAAGGTGGATCGGGATCGACGGTGAGAAGACCGGAGCGCTGACCGGAGCGCCCATTCGTTCACGAAGGCGGCAACCATAGCATGCCAGCCGTCATTGAACAAGCGTTCGAAAAGGGTCCACAATGCCCGCATGCCCATCCCTGCCGTGGTCGCTGCATCGGCGGCGGCACTCGTCCACGTCTGGTTCTTCGCGCTCGAGAGCCTGCTCTTCCAACGGCCGACCGTCCATCGTCGCTTCGGGATCGTGTCGGCCGAAGACGCCGCCGTGGTCCGCCCGATGGCGTTCAACCAGGGGTTCTACAACCTCTTCCTCGCCGCTGGCGTAGCGGCAGGGCTGGTGCTGATCGCAAGCGGTCAGGAGTCGGCCGGGCAGGCCATCGTCCTGTTCGCTTGCGCCTGCATGGTCGGCGCAGGCATCGTGCTGGTGACTACCGACCGTCACTTCCTGCCAGCCGGGCTGGTCCAGGCGGGTCCTCCCCTGCTCGCGCTGCTCGCCGCCTACTTCCTGTAGGGCCCGGCACCTGCGCCGTGGGACAGCGATGAAGGGCCCCCTGATGTACGGCGAGCTGGCTCCCTGGTTTCACCTGCTGACGCCGCCCGACGAGTACGCCGGCGAGGCAGCGGCCATCCTGGAGCTGCTGCGCGAGCACGTCGATGGACCGCTGGAAACCCTGCTCGAGCTGGGCTCCGGTGGCGGCAATACCTGTTCCCATCTACGACGCGACCTGCGACTCACCCTGACCGACCTGTCGCCCGAGATGCTGGAACTGAGCCGGACGATCAATCCCGACACCGAGCACCTGGTCGCCGACATGCGGACCCTTCGGCTGGGTCGGATTTTCGACGCCGTGCTGATCCACGACGCGATCTGCTACATGACGACAGAGTCCGACCTGCGCGCAGCCATGGCGACGGCATTCCAACACCTTCGGCCGGGTGGAGCGGCCGTCTTCGAGCCCGACAACGTCCGAGACACCTTCGCACCGGAAACCGACCACGGTGGCGAGGACGGCCCCGACCAGGCGGACGGGCGGCCGGGCCCGGCACTCCGCTATCTCGAATGGAAGACGGACCCGGATCCGTCGGACACGACCTACCAGGTCGACTACGCGCTTCTGCTCCGCCACCCGGACGGTACCGTGGAGGTCCGCCACGACCAGCACATCGAGGGCCTCTTCTCCCAGGCGACCTGGCTGGAGATCATGACCGACATCGGCTTCGAGGCCACGGCACGCCCGGATGCCTGGGATCGCGTCGTCTTCGTGGGGCGGCGTCCGCTGCACCCTGTTCGAGGATGAACGCGGCGCGGGCCGGGATTCGGTAACGAAACCGCACAGGAAGCTGCGGTAGGCTTGCCGCGATGACAGCTCCTCTGGGCCGGCGTCGACAGGACAGCTGGCTCGCGACGATCTCCAACCGAAACGGCTGATCGGCCCCTTCCGAAACCAGCGTCAACGGAAGGGGGCGGGACCGACGCGTGCCGCCGCCGCAGCCCGATGGCTGTGGCCCCTCGCGACGTCCCGCGTGTGATCCAAGGAGCTACAGATGCCGATGCCGCATCGCACGTTCGCTCAGCTCGCGAAGCGAAGACTCGTGGGCAAGGAGGGTCGGGAGCGGATCCGCGAGGTCCGCGCGCTGCTCGCCGAGCTACCCGATTACCGCAACGGCCCATATGCCGACCTTCGGAAATGGCTGATGTCGGAGATCGACGATACCCGGGTCCGGTCCAGGGCCGTGCACCGCGATTCGCTGGCCGTCCGTCGGGAAGGCGCCGCCCAGATTGCGCTGGTCGGACCGCCCAACGTCGGGAAGTCGTCACTCCTGCAGGCACTCTCCGAGATCCAGATCAAGACGGGTGACTATCCCTTCACCACGTTGCGTCCCGTCCCGGCGCTCACCCGCATCGGCGGAGTGCTCCTCCAGCTCGTGGAGATTCCGGGACTGATCGGCGGTGCGGCGGAGGATCGGGGCGGCGGACGGGCACTGCTCGGCGTCCTGCGTTCAGCTGACGCGATCGTCTACTGCTGCCGAGCCGGGGGCGATCCGACGGAGCTCGAAGTCGTGCGGGCAGAAATTGCGGCCTCGGGTATCGAAAAACCCGCCATCCTCGCCGCGACACGCGCCGATGAAGCCGATGAGGCAGCCCTTTCTCGGCTCGCAACTGCCTTCCCCGATCTCGACGTCGTGCCGGTCTCCATCCTCGACGAAGCCTCGCTGGACGCCTTTCGTGAAGCGGTCTGGCGCCTGACCGGTCTCATTCGGGTCCGGCTCCAGAACGACGGGTCCGTCGACCCGGAGCCGGTGGCGCTTCCCCCAGGTGCAACCGTTACGGACATCGCGGACTGGGTCCACCACGATCTCGGAGCCACGTTCAGCGGCGCACGGGTGTGGGGCCCTTCGGGTCGGTTCGACGGCCAGCGCGTCGGCCGGGATCACGCGCTCCAGGACGGTGACGTCGTCGAGATCCTGCGCTGAGGCCTACGGCGTGAAGGCGAACGAGGAGATCACGACCTCGGCGGGAAGCCCGTTGGTGGGGGCCGCGCCACCGAACAGCCACAGGTTGAGCCGGACCCGTTCGTCGCCGCTCCTGGGGACGTCGGAGCCGCTGTAGGTATAGGCGTCGATAATCGCCCCCGCTTCGTCGAAACTCTGCCAGGTGATCTTGCCGGGGCGCCAGGTGAACTGGTGGGTCGACCAGGGTGCGGCAGGCTGCGTGAAGCGCCGCAGGTGTCCCGCGGTTGCGTGAGGCTGGACGACATATTGGGCGTTCGTCGAATCGGCAGCGCTTCCCCACCGGGCGAACTCGATATCGATCTCCCGGTGCGCATACCTAGCTCGGTCGCTCCAGGTGAATAGCCCCAAAACAACGTTTGGGTCCAGGGCGTCGACCCTGGACGCCAGCCGGAAGGTATACGTGCCGTAGCCGTGGGTCGTGGGACCGATGACCTCGGCCGCGGACCAGTTGCCATCGGCATTCTTCGCGACCCGGAGGTGGAGCGCACCCGCGCCGTCGACCGAAACGTTTGCCCGATCAAAGACGTTCGGCCCCGGGCCGACCGGGCTGCGGCTCGTCTTGATGCTCCAAATGGCGCCATTCCAGGCGATCCTGTCCGGGTAGCCGGGCTTACCCGCGGCGAGCGCCCCGGTAGCAGACGCGGCGAGCACGACAATCGCGAGTGCGGGGGCGGAAAGCGAGCGTCGTCGCGGCCCGGAGCGGTCGCGGCTAGGCATCTTCATCCCCTCCCCAAGCCCAAGAACAACTGGGTCCCCGTGGTTCACCTGTCACACCACGGAAGTCCGGGTGGACCCCACGGGGACCCGCGATCCGGTGTAACCGCTGGCCTGGCCGATCACAAGGGGGATGCGCGGTTGCCGTTGGCACCTGGCACCGGGAGGGGGCGGCTGTCGGCGCCAGCGGGCACCATTCCGGCGCGGTGGCGCTAGCTCCTGGCTGCCCGGGCGGTAACAACGAACGGACGACCGGACGTATCGCTCGTCGATGAGCTCGCGCAGCATGAAATCGGCCAGGTCGCCGGTCGTGATCGTGCCGAAGCCGAGGGGGATGGTCCCCGCGTTGTAGTGGCCGGTGCGCGGGCCGTCGACAACCCGGGGAGGCCGCACAGCCGTCCAGTCGAGGTCCGTCTTCCGGATCACGCTGAATTCGCGCTGCTTGGCGGCCACGACATGGGGGACGAAGATGCGGACCAGCCGGGAAGCGCCGCGGTCGAGAATGGACTTCTGGTCGCCCGGGGCGTCCACGGCAGCACCGGAGAGGGTGATGAGGCGCTTCACGCCGTGCTGCTGCATGGCGGCTACCAGGTTGCGTGCGATCTGCTCGAAGAGCTCCACCTGATCGCGCGAATTGCGCTTCGGGCCGAGGGCGTTGATCACGGCGTCCGTGGCGGCCACGAGCTCGGCCACCGCCGCGCCGTTAGTCGCCGCGCCAACCACGACCTCCAGGCCGTCGAGCGAGACCTCGAGCCCGGCCGGGTCCCGCACCAGGGCCCGTACCTGGTGCCCGCCGGCCAGTGCCTGCGCGAGGACCTCGCGTCCGATCGAGCCCGTGCCACCGAGGAGAGCCAAGCGCATCGGTCGTCCCTCAGAAGGGGTACTGAACGGCGCTGAAGACGAGCGCGAGGACCACGATGATCGCGACGACCGCCATAAGCACCTGCACCGCCCGGTTACCCCGTTTGGGCGCGAGATCGTCGTCGTTAACGGTAGTTCTCGTACTGCAGCGGGACCGGGTACGCCTCGCTCTCCTCACGCAGGCGCGCGATCACACGCTGGAGATCGTCCCTGCTCTTGCTGCTGACACGGACCGCGTCGCCCTGGATCTGCGACTTCACCTTCGGGAAGTCATCGCGAATGAGCTTGCTGATCTTCTTGGCGAGGTCCTCTCCCAGCCCGCGCCGCAAGCCGATCTTCTGGCGCACCTTGTTGCCGCCGGCCGGCTCAACCGCTCCCCAATCGAAGATTTTGAGCGACAGGCCGCGCCGGATCGCCTTGCTCTCGACAAGATCGCGGACCGCCTTGGCCCGGTATTCATCGTCCGTGAGCAGGACGATCTCGTCCTTGCCCAGTTCGAGCTGCGCCGTTGCGCCCTTGAAGTCATAGCGCGTCTGGATCTCACGCCTGGCCTGATCCAGGGCGTTCACGAGCTCCTGCCGGTCGAAGTCGCTGACGACATCGAACGAGGCGTCACCTGCCAAGTATCAGCCCTCCCCTTCCGGATGAAATGTCTCGTCCGTACCCACCACGCGCCTGTGCCACCACTCGCGAAAGCGCGAGATCTTGCCGGCGTCGTCCAGCTCAAGGGTCATGAACCCGCGCAAGCGGACCCGCTCAGCATTCGAGCGACGGGTGTAGGCGGCGTGCCAGCTGGCCAGCACGGTACGTCCACTCACCCAGATGCGCTCGGCGTCGAACTCGACGTGGACCTGTGTTGCGGCGGCCTCGTTCCAGTACTCCCGGACGGCATTGCTGCCGCGCATGGGCTCCTCGAAGGGATCGTCGCGGTACTCGATCTCGGCGCTGAACAGTTCGACCGCCAGGTCGGGATCCCGGCGCTCCCAGGCCCGCTTGTACGCCTCGAGAACGTCCTGCCCGTCGCCGTGGGTGAGTGCCTGGGCCACCCGAATGAGTCTACCGGCTGAGCGTGGGTGGACCAGCGGTGGTCGTCGACTCCCGGCCACCAAGGCGGTCGACGAGCCGATCCGCGATCACGTACGAACGGCCGCCGCCCATGACCAGGACCACGTCACCCGGGCGAACCTCCGCGGCCAAGTAGTCGGCCGTTTCCTCGACCGACCCCGACGCTTCGGCATGCGCACGGCCGCGCTGGTTGACCGCCGCCGCGAGGCCCGCGGCCGAAGCGATCGTGGTGTCCGGGTCGCGCCCGGCCCAGATGTCGGCGACCGCGACCGCGTCCGCGGTTGAGAGGACGTCGGCAAAGGCCGGGAGCATCGCAGCGGTCCGGTGATAGGTCAGTGGCTCGTAGACGGCCCAGACCCGCCGGCCCGGGTAGCCTCCTCGCACGGCCTCCAGCGTCAGCCTGATGGCCGTCGGATGGTGGCCGTAATCGTCGAGGACGACCACGCCGCCCACGTCGCCCTTGAACTCCAGTCGGCGACCGACGCCACGGAAGTCCACCAGGTGGGCCGCGATCGCCTCCGCGGGCACGGCCAGGCTCCAGGCGGCGGCGGCCACGCACAGGGCGTTCTCCGCGTTGTGTCGCCCGGGGAGCGGGAGCGACAGGCGGGACGGCGCCGCGCCAGGCATTCGCAGCTCCAGGTGGGTCGGGCCCGCCGCCGGGGCGTCTACGGGTGCCCCCTCGAGCCGCCCCGTCACTTCCGCACCCTGCGAGCCGGACGCAGCCTTGTTCAACTGAGTCCTGACGATCCGGCCCGGCCAGTCGGACAGCCGCTCCACGACCGTCGCCACGCCCGCATTGCCGACGTTCGCCACGAGGGTCGGGCGCTCGCGTGCCCCGTCGCTGGCACGGATCCAGCGCTCGAAGGAAGCCAGGACTGCCTCTTCGTCGGCAAAGACATCTGGGTGGTCCCATTCGGCGTTGAGGAGGATCGCCAGGGAAGGGCGAAAGGCGTCGAAATTACCGGCGTACTCATCGGCCTCGACGACGAAGACATCCCCCCTCCCCCAGCGGGCGGTGGACGGCAGCGAGGTCGCTGCATCCGATCCGCCGGGCTTGATATCGTCGCGACGGAGGGCCCCGATGTAGGCAGCTGGGTCCCTGTCGGCCCGCACCAGGAGATCGACCAGCCAACCTGCGCTGGTGGACTTGCCGTGCGTACCGGCCACCCCCACCAGGCGCCCGCCCTGCGTCGCCGCCGCGTCCGCTACGACCTGCTGCCAGGGCTCCAGCGGCACGCCATGGTCGCGCGCGGCCCGGAGCTCGGGATGGTCCGGCGCGACCGACGTGAGGGCCTTGGTAACGCCGAGCCGGTCCACGACGACGTGCCCCTCGTGGACGACGTGGCGCGGATCGTGCCGCCACGAGAGCGTCAGGCCGATCTGCTCGGCGAGCTGGGTGTAGGCAGAGCTCCCGCCCGGATCGCAGCCGGTTACGCCGGCACGTGCATGGTGAGCGAGGAGCATGGCCGCCGAGGCGCCCGCGCCCGCTGCGCCCACGATGTGGATGCGCTCCCCGGCCGCAATCGGGCGAGCCGGGCGCGGCTCTGCCAGCCCTCGACCGATCTCCTCCGCTGAACGGGTCACGGGGGGTGCTCCAGCCATTCCAGGAGCAGGTTCAGCGCGGCCGTGACACTCTGCTGCTTGTTCGCATGCCGGTCTCCTTGCCACAGGAAACGACGGACATCATGAGCCCCGGCCGACGCAATCGCCACGTAAGTGAGCCCGACCGGCTTGGCTTGGCTACCGCCGCCGGGGCCGGCGATCCCCGTGGTCGAGAGGCCAAGCGTGGCCTCGAATCGTTCGCGCACGCCTCGGGCCATGGCGACTGCGGTCTGAGCAGACACCGCCCCGTGGCGCTCGATGGTCGCCGCGGGGACGTGCAGCAGGTCATGCTTCGCCTCGTCGGCGTAGCTGATCACGCCACCCAGAAAGTAGCCGCTCGAGCCAGGGACCTCGGTGATGCTATGGCCCAGCAATCCGCCCGTGCAGGACTCGGCGACCGCGATCGTGATGGCTCTCGTGAGGGCCAGCAACTGGACGGCCTCGGCGAGTGCGAGGTCGGTCAGCCCCTGGAGCTCGTCGGTCGCCGCCGGCTCAGTCGTTGCGGTCGGTCTGTCGCGGCTCGTCCGGTGGGCTGAACAGCCACGTCTCCGGGATCCCGGCGGGGCCCAGCGCACCGAGCCGCTCACCGTTTAGGATGAAATGGGTGGAGCCCGAGGAGCCGGTGCGTACCTCGATCCGGCCATCAGCGCTGAAGTCCACCGAGTTCCCGGGCTGCACGATCCGTCCGGCCGCGTAACCTCCGACGACCTTGCCGTCGACCCACACCTTGAGCCAGGCGGGATCGCCGCGGACCTCCACGACCAGGTTGACGCCGGTGAAGGCGACGCTCACGGTGCGGCGTTCCGTCGTGGTCTTGTTCTGGGCGTTGGTCGAGCTGATCGTGAGCGTCCATTCACCCGGCGCGAGCTGATAGGAGCCGGAAAAAGCACCGTTCCGCCCTACCTCGATTTCCTTGGGCTGCGGCTGCCTTCCAGCCGGGGGCCCGCCGCCCTCGGCTGGACCAACGAGCTCTGCGCTGACGGCGACTTGGTTGCCGCTGGTCGTGCCAGTGATCGGAATGGCACCGTTGGTGAAGGCTGCGCTGGCGTTGGGGCTCGAAACCGTCAGCGTCGGTGCCTCCGGACCGACCGGGATTGGCACGGTGATCACCCGCGAGACGGGTCCCGATTCCTTGGAGGTCGATGGGTCGATCGCAGAAATCGTGAAATCGTTCTGGCCCTTGTTGAGCGGCACGAGCTGCGACCACTTGCCCGTCTCGTCGGCCGTCACGCGGAAGGTCTGCGGCCCCGGCGCCAGGATGGTGACGGTCACGCCCGGATCGGCCGTGCCGGTGAGGGTGACCTCCTCGGCGTTGATCTCGCTGACCGCGGCAGCAGGCTGTCCCACGGCCACCTTGGGGGGCTGTGAGAAGCGCATCAGCTGCATGGTCAGGTAGGCGCCGAAGGCCAGCACGCCGAGCGTGAGGATTGCGGCAACGATGAGGCCCGGCGTGAAGGTGATCCCCGTCCTGGGCGTCTCGAGTGGGCGGGGTGGAGAAACGATGGTCGGTCCGATGGGCTTCGTCGTTCCCAGCTCGTCCTTCCAGCGGCGCATGACAGCGTCAGGGTCAAGCCCCAGGTAGAGCGCGTAATTGCGCAGGAAGCCCTTCGTGTACACCGAGCCCGGCAACTCCCGGAACTCGCTTCGCTCCAGGGCGCCGAGGTACTTGGCACGGATCTTGGTGTCGCGCTCCGCGCGGTAGAGGTCCACTCCCTTGCGCTCACGAGCGGCCAGCAGCAGTTCTCCCAGGCGCGGCATCGGCTCCGGGGTGATGGGAACGCTGCGGTGGCGTTCGCCGAGGCGGCGATCGGTGAGATGGATCTGGTCGCGAGCGGTCATGGCGATACGGGGTTCCCTTGTCGCGTGTGGCTGGGTAACGGATGCGGCGGCGCGCGGGGACAGGATACGCGCTCCGGCGCGAAAGTCCCATAGCCGGGAATACGTAGCCGCCGGTTCTGAGCCGACCCGCTCGGCTCCCGCGAGGGGGCCGGCGCCGAACCATTCGCCGGCCGCGTGACGCGTCGGGCGCTTGGCCGAGCCCATGTTCGCCTGATGCCCGTTTCGAGGGCTCCGGCCGGATAAGAAGGGCCGTCAGCCTGGCCGTCCTCGTCGTTATCGATCACAGGGCCTGCCTGCTCCCCTGATGCGCATCCGCCGAGATGCGAGGCCGCCAACGTTTTTGATGCCGCGCTTGTGCCCCGGGTACCAGCGGCATTGAGCATCAGGCGATCACGCGCACCCGCATGGACGATGATGCCCACCGGCACCGCGTGGACGATGATGCGGCCCACCGGCACCGATGAGCCCCGAGACTCGAGTGTGGCTAGGCGTCCACGTCCTCGAGCGAGCGGAGCCAGTTGTCTGGTCCGTAGATCTGGCGAGGCACCGCAGGGTTGCGCGGATCCTGCGGCCCGACGATTCCGTAGCGCTCCAGGTCGTCCATCAGGCGACTGGCACGGTTGAAGCCCACCTTGAGCTTGGTCTGCAGCATCGACGTGCTGGCCTTGCCCGTCTCGGTCACCAGCTCGGCGGCACGGGAAGTCATCTCGTCCTCGGCGGTCTGGGCCAACCAGCCGAACTGGCCTCCGCCGCCTGCGTCGGTGTCAGCGTAGGCCAGCACCTCGTCGTCGTAGATCGGGTCAGGCGCCTGCTCACGCCAACGGTCGGTGACCTGTCGGACCTCGCGGTCGCTCACGAAGACTCCCTGCAGCCGAACGGGGCGTGGCAGGTCGGCGGGCTGGTAGAGCATGTCGCCGCGGCCGATCAGATCCTCCGCACCCGGCTGATCGAGCACGGTTCGGCTGTCGACATTGGAGGCCATGGCAAAGGCAATCCGGCTGGGCACGTTGGCCTTGATCAGACCGGTGACCACGTTGACGCTGGGTCGCTGGGTGGCCAGCACCAGGTGGATTCCCACGGCACGCGCCTTCTGGGCGATCTTGACGATTGGATCCTCGACCTTGCGGCCTTCGCGCATGATCAGATCGGCCAGCTCGTCGATGACGATGACGATGAAGGGCAGCCTCTCTTCCGGCGAAACGCGGGAGCTGGTGTTGTAGGCGGTGATGTTCCGCTCCGACTTCGCGGCCAGCGCCCGATAGCGCTCCTCCATCTGGTTCACCGCCCAGTGCAGCGCCGCCTTGGCATCCACAGCCTCGACGATCACGTTGGTGAGCAGGTGAGGTAGCCCGTCGTAGGGCGCGAGCTCCACTCGCTTGAGGTCCACCAGGACCAGGCGCACCTCGTCGGGGCGCGCCCGCATCAGGAGGCTGGTGATGAGCGCGTTGACGCAGACGCTCTTTCCGGAGCCGGTCGCGCCGGCGATGAGCAGGTGAGGCATCTTGGCGAGATCGACCGCGTAAGCCTTGCCCGAGACATCCCGGCCGAGCGCGAAGGTCAGCTTGCTCGTCGCGTCCAGCATGTTGGCGTCGTCGATGAGATGGCGGAAGCTGACGATCTCGCTGGAGTGGTTCGGGATCTCGATGCCGACCACGTCCTTGCCCGGGATCGGAGCCTCGATGCGGATCGAGCGCGCCGCAAGCGCCATGGCCAGATCGTCGGCCAGGCCCTCGATACGTGACAGCTTGATGCGAGCGTCGGGCCGGACCTCGTACTGCGTCACGACCGGCCCAGTGTTCGTGCCCACGACGGTGGCGGGGATCTGGAAGCTGCGCAGCTTCTCCTCGATGATCCGGACGTTCCGTTCATGGTCCAGGCTTCCCGAGGGTGCCGCGGGCTTCGGCTCATCGAGCAGCTCACGTCCGGGCAGTGACCAAGATCGTTCGTGAAGCGGCGTCGGCGAATCTTCCGCCTCGAGCAGCACTGCGGCGTCGGGGGGGCCGATCGGCGTCGCCACCGCCGTCGCGGTCGGGACGGACCCGGCTGCCGGCGAGGGCTCGATGGGGTTCGCGGGAATTTGGCTGGCGCGGTCGCGGCTGCCCGCCCACACCGTCTGGCTGAGCGGCACGGGACTCTGGAGCGGGACGGGAAGGTCGGGCTCGATGGGCGCGGATGCCGCGGCCGAACCATTGGCCTGAAGGCTGCTCGCCACGCCGCCTTCGGCGACCCGGGCTTTCCCGTTGCCGTTTGCGTTCGCGCGTCGAGCCTCGCTGGCGGTCTGGGGTGCGACACCCCCATCCTGATCTCCTTGCGATCCGAAGGCGCCGACGAGTGCGCGACCGCTGGCGGTGACCGGTGAAAAGAGACCCCGGATCGTCAGGTTGAAGAGCAGCACCAGGCCGGCAACGATGAGACCCAGGAGGACAACGAACGCCCCTGGCGCGCTCAGGAAATCGGACAGGAAGCTCGAGAGCTGGTGGCCGACGAAGCCGCCACCTTCCCGCAACTGCCGAAGCCGACCGCCCTCGCCCCAGATGAGGTGGATCATGCCCAGCGAGCCGACGAACGTGACCAGTCCGCCGATCGCCGTGACGCCCCAGCCGTTGCCGACGCTGGGCGCTCGTTCGACGAAGACGCCGGCGACCAGGAGGAGTACCGGCAGCAGCCATGCCCCTTGACCGAAGGCGGGCCGGAGCACGTCCGACACGAAACGGTTGAGGACACCCTCCCCGGGCAGGATCAACGCGATCAGCGTCACTGCGCCGATCACCAGCAGGATCACCCCGACCAGCGAGCGCGCCGTCTCCGGCGAAATGCGGAAGCCCACCTTGCCGCTCGAGCGGCGTCGCGGCGAGCGGGGGGTGGCGCGGCTGGCCTGGCGGCGGCGTGTTGCCATGCTCAGATCTCCACGACCACGGGGAAGACCATCGGCCGGCGCTTGGTCTGCTCGTACAGGTAGCGCGACAGGCCTTCCTTGATCTGTTCCTTGAGCAGGGCGATCTCGCTGGTGTGGTCGCCGGGGTTGGCGATGGCGGCCGTGATTCGCTCCACTGCCCCTCCGATGACCGGGTCCTCCAGGCCGGCAACGAAGCCGCGAGTGACGATCTCCGGCTGCCCCACGATGTTGCCGGTCTGCTTGTCGACGGTCACCACGACGATGAACATCCCGTCGTTGGCCAGCGCACGTCGGTCGCGCAGGACAATGTCGCCCACCTCGCCGACCGACAGGCCGTCCACGAAGACGTAGCCGGCGGGGACCGGCGCCGCACGGCGCGCCGTACCGTCGGCCTGGAACTCGATCGGCTGGCCGTTCTCGATGATGAAGATGTTCTGCGCCGGGACCCCGGTCAGCGCCGCCAGCCGTCCGTGCTGTACGAGCATCCGGAACTCCCCGTGGATCGGAATGAAGTGGCGCGGCTTGGTCATGCCCAGCATGAGCTTCAGCTCTTCCTGGCTGGCGTGGCCGGAGACGTGGGCCCGCTTGACTGCGTCGTAGAAGACATTCGCGCCGTTCTTGAAGAGATTGTCGATCGTGCGCGCGACGTACTCCTCGTTTCCCGGAATCGCGCTGGCGCTGACGATGACGGTGTCACCCGGACCGATCTCCACGAAACGGTGATCGCGATTGGCCATGCGGGCGAGCCCCGCCATCGGCTCGCCCTGGGCGCCGGTCGTGGCGATCACGAGCTCCCCCTCGGGGGTCTCACGAATCTTCTCCTTGGGAACCATCCCGGTCGAGGGAAAGCGCAGGTAGCCGAGCTCCGCTGCCACGCGGGCGTTCTGCTCCATCGAGCGACCGACGACCGCGACCTTGCGCCCAAAGGTCTCGGCGGCGTCAAAGACCTGCTGCACCCTCGCGATGTTGCTGGCGAAGGTGGCCACGATCACCCTGCCCTGGAGCGGCTCCATGATCTCGCGGAACGCGTCTCCGACCGTGCGCTCCGACGGCGTGTAGCCCGGGCTTTCGGCACGAGTCGAGTCCGAGAGCAGGCAGAGCACGCCCTCCTCGCCGAGCTTGGCCAGGATGGCGAAGTCGGAGAGCTTGCCGTCCACCGGCGTGTGATCGAACTTGAAGTCACCCGTATGGACGATGGCTCCCAGCGGTGTGCGCAGGACGATCCCCATCGCGTCCGGGATCGAGTGCCCGATGCGGAAGGCCGTGGCCTCGAAGGGCCCGATCTGGATGGACTGGCCCGCCTCGAAGGGAAGGATCGGGTTCTCGGTGAGCTTGTGCTCCTTGATCTTGTTCCCGAGCAGGCCGCGGGCCAGCGTCGAGGCATAGACCGGCACGCCGGGGAAGTCGGGTAGCACGTAGGGCAGGCCGCCGACGTGATCCTCGTGAGCGTGCGTGATGAGGAACGCCTTGACCTTGTCGCGCCGCTCTCGCAGGTATGTGACGTCGGGCACAACCAGGTCGATCCCGAACATTTCCTCGTCGGGGAACATCAGGCCGCAATCGATGACGACGATGTCCTCGCCGTATTCGAAGACCATCATGTTCTTGCCGATCTCGCCGACGCCGCCGAGGGGGACGATGCGCAGCGGCGGCCCGGTCGCGGCAGGTGGTCGCCCGATCGCCATCAGCGAGCCTTCACCGGAAGAGGTCCAACTGATGGTCCCCTGGCGCGACCGGGGCACCTGGCGCCAACTGGGCACCCTGCGGCCTCTGCGCACCCGGCGCCACGGCGGCGGATTCTGCGGGGATCGAGGTGGTGCCAGTGGTCTCGGCCGCGACCGGGGTGCCGACGCTCGATTCCGCCCGTCGCTCCCGGGCGTCGACCAGCGTGGCCGGTACGTCGGTCATCTCGGCGAAGAGCGTGTCGCGCAGCGCCTGCTGCCGGAACGCTGCCGCCGGGTGATACATCGCATAAGACATGGCAGTCGCGGCGCCGGTCCCAGGGTCAACAGGGCGCGCCGTGCCATGGACGGCGCCGATCCGCGCACCGGGCATGAATGTGTCGAGCGAGATGCGCCCGAGGGTAACGATCAGAGCCGGATCCAGCGCCTCAAGCTGGCGGCGCAGGTACGGACGACAGGCCTGGATCTCGTCCGGCTCCGGGTCTCGATTGCCGGGAGGCCGGCACTTCACGACGTTGGTGATGAAGACCTCGTCGCGGCGCCAGCCCACCGTGCCGATGAGCTCAGTCAACAGATTCCCCGCGGCGCCAACGAAGGGACGACCTTGCTGATCCTCGTTGAAGCCGGGTCCCTCACCAACGAAGACCACCTCGGTCTCGGGATGCCCCTCCCCTGGCACCGCGTTGGTGCGGCCCTGGTGCAATCGACACCGCGTGCAGACCCGGACCTCGTTGGCAATCTGCTCGAGGGCGCGGCTTCGCTCCTCAGGAGTCACGCGGCGGCGTCGACCCCCGACGACCCGGGAGTAGCCGCGCGCCGGGAGGCCGGCTCCAGCCAGTTGCGGGCGACCGCGAGCTCGGCGATCTGGATCGCATTCGTTGCGGCGCCCTTGCGCAAGTTGTCACTCACGCACCAGAAGGCGATCCCCCGCCCATCGGGTACCGATAGGTCCTGGCGAACGCGGCCGACGAAGATGTCATCACTCCCCGCGGCGTTCGTGGCCAGCGGGTAGCGATGCGCTGCCGGATCGTCGATCACAACCACGCCGGGGACCTCGGCGAAGCTCCGGCGTGCCTCGTCCGGCTCGATCGGCCGGCTCGTCTCGACGTGGACGGCCTCGGAGTGGCCAACGAAGACGGGGACACGGACGGCGGTGCAGGAGAGGCGCAACTCAGGCAGATGGAGGATTTTGCGCGACTCGTGGATGACCTTCCATTCCTCACGCGAGTAGCCGTCGTCGAGGAACACGTCGATCTCGGGCAGCGCATTGAAGGCGATGGGATGCGGGTAGACCTTCGCCGACGGCGCCACCCCGCGCGCGTGCGCCTGGATCTGACCCTCGAGCTCCGCGATGGCCTCACTGCCGGTGCCGGCGACGGACTGGTAGGTGTCGACCACGACACGTTCGATGCCGACGCTGTCGCGAAGGGCCATCAGCAGGGGCACCAGCTGCATCGTGGAGCAGTTCGGATTGGCGATGATGCCCTCGTGGGTGCCGGCGTCTTCGCCGTTCACCTCTGGAACCACGAGCGGTACGCCGTGCTCCATGCGCCAGGCGGCCGAGTTGTCGATCACGAGGGCGCCGCGGCGGGCAGCCTCCGGTGCCAGCTCTTGGGCAATCTCGGCGCCGGCGGAGAAGAAAGCCAGGTGCACGCCGTGGAACGCATCCGGAACCGCCTCGACGACTGTTGTGCGCTGCTCACCGAAGGAGACCTCGCGGCCCGCCGAGCGGCCGCTGGCCATCAGCCGCAGATCCCCGACGGGGAACCGGCGTTCGCTCAGGAGCCGGATCATGGTCTGGCCAACGAGGCCGGTGGCGCCCACAACGGCCACCGTGAGTTCCTGGTTCGAGTGCCCGGCGGACATGGTCAACTCAGGTGCGGATTTCTTCGGGGCACGCCGCGGATGATACACG
>JACDFU010000163.1 GCA_013815585.1 Chloroflexota bacterium | reverse complement strand
CTCCAGACCTCGACGGGCGAGCGGAAGAGGCACGGCATCACGGGCTCGCTGCTGGCCGATGCCGAACCGCCGACGGCGGGCAGCCCTCGCGGGTCGAGCTCCGGCAAGGCAACGGCGCGCGCCCGACCCGCGCGGACAGGCTCCGCTGCGGCGACAGGCCGGTCGACACGGGCTCGAGCGGCTCAGCGCGCAACGCCTGGCAGCGCCCCCCTCCGGGATCCGGCTCGAGCCTCGCGAGGGGTGACGCGGGCGCAGTTGTCCGAGGCTGGTCGTGACCGCGTGCAGGCCGAGCTGGATGAGCTGCGAGGGCGCCGGCCGGAGATCGTCGCCCGGATCAAATCGGCGCGAGAGCTTGGCGACCTGCGGGAGAACGCGGAATACCATTCCGCGCGCAACGAGCAATCCTTCCTCGAAGGCCGCATCCAGCAGCTCCAGGCGCTGGTGGATACGGCGGTCATCGTCGAGGGCGACCCCGGTGGCAACGGGCGGGGCGCCGGCATCGCCAGGGTCGGCGCAACGATCGTCGTGACCAGCGGTGACCGCGAGGAGACATACCAGCTCGTCGGCCCGGCGGAGGCCGACCCCGCGGCCGGTCGCATCTCGGATCGTTCGCCGCTGGGCGCGGCCGTCATGGGAGCGCGGGCGGGCGACGAGATCGTCGTTCGCGCGCCAGGCGGGGAGACGCGCTACACGGTCCGCGAGGTGCGCTGAGCATCGGCGAGGACTTCCTCGAGGGACCCTGTCGCCAGGCCCTGCAGCAGGAGCTGCTGAGCGATTCCCGCCGCGTCGCCCCAGTGCGCCGTCAGCTGCCTGACCTCTGCTTCGCTGGGCATTCGACCCGCCAGGTAGGCAGCCCCGATCGCCTTGCGAACACCGAGGTCTCCCGCCACCACCCGCGGCCGGCCCAGCGTCCGAGCGAGGAACCACTCCGCGCTCCAACGCCCGATCCCCGGCAGCTCCACGAGTCGCTCGATCACCGCTTCGTCATCGAGGAGGCGGAGCTCCGCCATCGACAGCTGTCCTGACGCGACGGCTCCTGCGCAACCGGCCAACGACCGGCTCTTCGCGGTGGTCAGTTGCAGGACGCGGAGCTCGTCGACCGTGGCCTGGGCGAGAGCCTCGGCGTCGAGGCTCCAGACCTCCCAGGCGCCGACCCGATGCAGGTGGCCGTAGGCGGCTGCAACCCGGCTCCGGATCTGGCCGCCCAGCGGAGATTGACCTGCTGGGCGCTGATGGCGCGGACCAGCGAGGCAAGGAGATCGAACTGGAGGACGGGGCGGACGCCGGGGAAGCGGCGATCGAGCGCGCCGAGCACGGGGTCTCGTTCCGTGAGCTCGCCAAGGGAGCCACCCACGACCATGGTCGCGGCGGCGGCGGCAACCTCCGGGGTAGCGGCCTCATCGGCGACCTCGACCACCAGAGCCGGCTGCTCGATCGTGCCCTCGATGCGGGCCGAGAACGCGGCTGCACCTGTCGGCAGGGGAACGGTCCGAACCACGACCCTGCCGTCGAACCGATCCAGGCGATCGTCACCCCATCGGCGAAACGGCTCCAGTGACGCGGCCAGGTCCACCGGTCCCTCGAGGCGAACCAACAGCTCAGGCGTTCGCCACCGCCGAGCCTGGCTCGATCTCACGCATGCCGTGGTGAATGCCACGTTCATCCATGAGCGACAGGTAGGGGTCGGGATCGAAAGCCTCCGGACCGAGCACGCCAGCGCCTTGCCAGGCACCCTCCGCGAGCAGTTCCATCGCCAGGACCGGGTTGAAGCCTGTCTGCCAGGCGACCGGTTGGAGTCCGTGAACCCGCATCGTCTCCTGCGCGTCGGCCAGCTGGTAGAGGAAGACTTCGCGTGGCGACCCGTTCCGTCGCCCGGTCACCCAGGTTCCCACGATTGCACGGCCGACCATCTGGTCGCCGATCGTGGCCGGGTCCGGGGTCAGCGCGGCTACCACGTCCCGCGGGGCGACCTCCACGCCCTTGACCCGCACCTTCTCCTTCCGGTCCAGGCCGAGGCGATGAAGCGTGCGCAGGACATCGATGAAGTCCTCCCCGAGCGCGTACTTGAAGGTGACCTTTTTGGCGTCCAGCCAGCGCGGAACCAGGAGGACCTCCTCGTGCTCCACGTGGACGCACTCGACGGGACCGACCCCTTCGGGAAAGACGAAGCGCTCGGGCTCGGCAAAGGGCTCGGTGGTGTACCAGCCGCGATCCTTCTCCCAGATAATCGGCGGGTTGAGGCACTCCTCGATGGTGGTCCAGATCGAGAAGACGGGTGCGAAGGGGTGTCCTTCCACGCGCAGGTCACCGCCGTCCCGAACGTTCACCTGGTCGATCTCGTCGAAGAGGTGCTTCGCCGCAGATGCGGCGAAGACGTCCGACAGGCCAGGGTCCATGCCCATTCCCACGAGCGCCAGGCGGCCGCGATCCTCCCAGGCAACGGAGCGGGCGAACTGCTCGTCGCCCAGCTTGACGCCGGGCCGGCTGAATGGCTCCTCGGGATGCGGTTCCGAGAGGCTCACGGCCATGTCCATGTAGTCAACCCCGGCCTCGAAGGCGGCATCGAAGATGGGCATGACGAAGGACGGATCCACCGCGTTCATGACGAGATCCGCGCCGGAGTCGCGGATGAGCTCCACCAGGCTGGCCCGGCTGCCGGCGTCGATCTGCTGGGCCGAGAAGATCCCCTCCCGGGGCAGCGAATCGGAGACGCTACGGGCGCGCTCGAGGCTGTAGTCGGCGAGGACCATGCGCTCGAGCCAGTGCCGATCCGCGCTCAACCGCGCGATCGCTTCCCCGACCGTGCCCACGCCGACGAGAAGAACCTTCATCGAAGCTCCACGGATCTCGGTCGTTCCTTTGCGGGCGGGTTGCTAACTGCGCAGCTCCCGATATCGCTCGCGGCTGTGGTCGGGCTGGTCCGTCGCGTCGTTGCCCATCCCCGCCCCCGGACTCTTGCCTACCGGACTGTTTCCCTTCGCGGGATCGTCCCAGCGTGGATCCTGGTTGGCCTGGGGCGGAGGCCCGGCAGCTTCCGCGGCGCCTGTCGACGATCCTTCCTGCTGCTCGGCCTGGTCGGCCGGCTCAGTTCCGCCGGCTTTATCGGCCTTCTTGGCCCGCTCCGCCTCCTCGGCCTTCGCTTCCTTCTCGGCCTTCCGGGTTCGATCGAAGTCGCTCAGCATCTCGCCTCCCGTCGCAGGCCGACTGGCTCCTCGATCAGGCCGTCAGCCGCTCCTGCACAGTCTGCACGAGGTGGGCCGGCACGGGGCGCGCGAACAGGTAGCCCTGCCCGAGCGGAACATCCAGACTGCCCAGGGTCTCGGCCTCCGGCCCCTCGTAGCCAGCGAGGGGGTCCGGGCCCCAGCCGAGCTCGACCCAGAACGTACTTCCCTTGCCAGGGGTGCTCTCCACGCCCACGGACCCGCTCATTGCCTCGGCCAGGCGCCGGGTGAGGGCGAGGCCGATGCCGCTTCCTTCGACGTCGCCCTGCTCCGCTCCCAGCCGGTCGAACGGCGTCCAGAGCGGTGGAGCTTGTCCTCGGGGATGCCGGCGCCTGT
The DNA here is from genome assembly GCA_013815585.1 of Chloroflexota bacterium. GTDB lineage: Bacteria > Chloroflexota > Limnocylindria > Limnocylindrales > CSP1-4 > JACDFU01. The sequence goes on along the minus strand of JACDFU010000163.1, from coordinate 1,535 downwards.
ATCGGTCACCGCGATCCGTAGCCGATCCGGGCGCGATCTCGAGCAGGAGATTGTCACCGCCCCGCCCTCCCGGTTGTACTTCACCGCGTTGGAGAGGAAGTTCAGCAGGATCTGCTTGAGGCGCTGGCGGTCGGCCAGCACAAAGCTGGAGCACGAATCCGCGTCGGTGCTGACCGCAATCCCGCGCTTGGCGGCCAGTGGAGCCACCAGCGCCAGCGCCTCGTCGACGGCACTTCCGACGTCACCGGCTCGCTGGACAGCGACAGTTTCCCGGTCTCGATGCGTGCGATATCCAGGACCTCGTTGACGCAGATCGGAACCACGATCGCGACCCGGAGCAGGCGTCGGGATAGGCGAGGCACCTCCCCATGGCCTCGCCTAATACGGCCAGCGGGTCGCGGGCGCCCATGAGGCCAAGGACTCCCACGCTGAGCACCAGGAACGTCGCCGCAGTCGGCAGCGCCATCTGCGAGTACGTCGCGAGAAAGGACGGGGCATCGCCGCCGAACGTGAAGTCCAGCACGTTCATGGCCCCGAGGGCAGCGGGAATGGTGGCGAGCGCGATCACCAGCCGCCGCCATCGTGGACGTGGAGCCAGCATCAGGCAGGCGGCGATGATCACGAAACTCATCGCGGTCTGGGGCGACATGCGCCCCGGATGGACCGTTCCGACCGCCCCCGGCGGCTCCCGGAACAGCAGCTCATCGACGCCGAAGTTGGCACCCGCGAGGTACTGGGCCCCGATCACTGCGGCGACGACTCCAGCCGATCCGCCCAGTCCAACCGCGATTCGGCGCGATCGCCCGTCGTCCCGGTTCGCGAGGATCAGCGCTGCTCCCATCGCCACGAAGCAAAGCGCGGTGTTCGCTTTCATGGTGAGGGTTCCCGGAACGATGGACTTCAGGGCGTCGACACCCAGCCCCAACCCAAAACGCCAGCGCACCGACCAATAGGGCGAAACCGCTCGCCAGCGTCGGTAAGGCATTGACGGTGGGCGCGCTCAGGCGGCCGGCTCGGGCTGCCGAGGAAGCGACGCGCGGCCGAAGCCGGCTGCCGGTCGCAGGAACGGTATCGGCGGCGGTCACGGTCTTCGGAACTCGCGCGGGTCCCACGAAACGGGGAAAAGGGTCATGACTCCGGGGTCGTGCAGTGCTTGATGCGTCCGTGCGGATCTTTGCCTGACGCGGCCCCGACCGCCTCCCTGAAAGAGTACCGCTCAGGCCGGACCTTCAGGATTTCAGGGGCATTACGAACCCAGCTTTGGCAGCACCTCGCCCTGATAGAAGCGCATGAACCCCTCCTGATCGGGGCCCACCTGGTGGACGTAGACATGCGTGTAGCCGGCGTCTGCGTACTCGCGGATCGCCTCGAGGTGGCGATCCGGGTCCGGACCGCAGATCACCGCCTCAGCGACATCGTCCTCGCTGACCATCTGGGCCGCCTGCTCGAAATGGGCAGGGGTCGGCAGTTCCTGGGCCAGCTCTCCCTTGATCGCCGCGTTCGGCCAGATCTCGAAGGCTGTGCGGCGGGCGGCC
>JACDFU010000162.1:3961-5131 GCA_013815585.1 Chloroflexota bacterium | reverse complement strand
GGCTTCGGCCTGCTCGCGGCTGGACAGGTGCGGCGCGAGCTGCGGGAGAGCGACGAGACGGCCCCCGTTCCAGTGGACGTCCAGTCAGCCGCACCTGTGGCCAACGCTGCGCATCCGGCTCGGCGGCAATCCCGGCGCGATCGGCTGGCCGATCCCCGGCTGACAGCCGCTGCCCTCGGCCTGGCGTTCGTGGCGCTGCTCGGCCCGCAGCTGGTCAGCGGTTTTCCCGACGGCCTTCCCCGCTCGTCAACGAGCTGGTACTACTGGAACCTGAGCGACGTCATCGCGCAGACCGGTTCGATGCCCTCATCGATCGGGGAGTGGGGTGAGCCGCGGCCGTTCAAGGCCGACTACCTGCCCTTCAGCGCCCACCTGGCCGGGGCGCAGGCGCTCGACCCGACCGGCCTGCCGACGATGGAAACGTATCGATTGCTCGTCCTGGTGGTGGCGGCGGTCCTGCTGGTGGCGTTTGCGCGCCGCTGGTCGCTTCCGGGGGGGATCTTCTTTGCGGGCCTCGTGGCCAGCAGCACCCTGTGGGCGAACAAGTTCCTGGCCCTGCGGCCCGAGACCTTCGCCACACTACTGCTCGTCGGCGCCCTGTGGGCGGTCGATCGAGCGTGGCTCGCGCCGCGCCGGTCGGACTCGATTGCCTGGTCGGTGCTGGCCGGGGTCCTTGGCGGACTGACCGCCGCCAGTCACCTGGAGGTCTTCGCCGTGGGGGGCGTTCTCGGACTTGCCCTGCTCGTCATCGATCCGCGCGGAGAGCCACGGCAGCGGCTGACGGCCACGGCCGCGGCGCTTGTCGTGGCGGCTGTCGTGGCTGGCGGGCTGTTTGCCGGCACGGGCATCCCCGGAAGCGGCGAGCTGGCCGCCTCACCCCAGGCCGGGACGGACCCGAGCTGGGAGCTGTACACGGCGTTGGTCGGCGGCTCGCTCGAGGGTGCACCGCCTCCCGCCAGCTGGATGGACTTCGCGGTGCTGGCCGACACTGCCAGGAGCCCATGGGTCGGCCTCAACGTGTTCAGCCCTACGGGCTTCCTCGTCCTGGCGACGATCCTTGGGCTGTCCCTCATTGCCGTGCTGGCAGCACCGGCCCGGCGCAGGCCCTGGCGGATGCTGCTGTTCGGAGCGGTCGTCGCGGCGGTTCTGCTCGTCGGCTCGGTGGTCACC
>JACDFU010000162.1:0-3951 GCA_013815585.1 Chloroflexota bacterium | reverse complement strand
CTTCGAGGGCTTTGAGACCTACGTGCCCCGCCGCATCGGTCCGCGCCGGCTGCTTCCCTACGAAATGATGGGCCTTGCGGCGATGATCACGGCCGGCGCGCTGGCGGCGCGTGAGGAGTTCGTCCAGTGGCGTCCTGGCCGGCGCCGTCCCGACCGGCGCGTCGCACTCAGCGTGGTTGCGGGGGGCCTGTGCATCCTGGCCGGCCTGGGGATCATGGGGTTCGGGGCCTACAGCAGAGTGAGTGTCCGGCCCGACGGCCCGCTCTCCTACGCGGGTCGAGACGCCTATCTCTGGCTGGCTCGGAACACCGAACCAGACGACCGCGTGCTCGTGAACGGCTATACCGACGGTGTCGTGACGGCACTCAGCCGGCGACCGGGCATCACGGATGGCCGGGCGCCCTATGGCGAGGATCCCGAGTGGCAGGCGCAGGCAGTTCGCGACGCCCGGCTTGCCCGGGCCTACTTCGCCGCCCCTTCCCCTGAGAGCCTCGCGGCCCTCAGGCCCGACTACGTGGTCGTCGCTCCGGCCGGCAACCTGGGTACCGCGGTCAGCTACCGCGCTGCACAGACGCTGATCGAGGCCCAGGCAGAGCTGCGCCCCGTCGCGGAATTCGGCCCCGTGACCGTCTACGAGGCTGCTCGGTGAGCCGGAGCCGACGGCGCATGGCCCCGCCGAGACTGCCGATGGCCCGACCGAGGCTCCCCCGCCTGGAGCCCGACGAGCTGGCTGGGGTCGCCCTGATCCTCGTTGCCCTTGGCTTCGCCTTGTTCGTCCAGTCGGGGCCGTTCCTGCGCTCGAATTTCATCCTCGGCGACATCGCCTACCACCGTGGCGTGGCCTACACGATGCAGGGCGGCAATCTCCAGGGTGAAGGTCCCTACCCCGGCCTGCTCTCCTACTACGGCGGCCTCTACCCGCTCCTGCTGGGCACGGGCGCCGAGATCGTGGGGCTGACCTTCGACCGCTTCCTGAGCGCCGTCTCCTGGCTCGCGACGCTCTTCCTGCCGCTCTCACTGGTGCTGCTCGGACGCCGGCTCTGGGAGACGGATCTCCTCTCGATCGGCGTCCTGACCCTGCTGGGCACGGTCGCCGCTCCCTTTGCGGTGAACGAGAGCTCGCTCTGGGTCTGGACGATCCTGCCGTCCGGGGCGAACTTCTGGCCGCTCTTCCCCCGGGATCTGGCACTGGTTCTCCTGGTGCTCGTGGCCTGGGCCGTGCTCGCCGAGGCCCGCGCGGCCCGGGTCGCCGGTACGGGGCTGCTGCTCGCCGTGACCGTGCTGGTCCATCTCCAGATCGGGATTGCCGCAGCGCTGCTGGTGGCAGCGTGGCTCGCAGTCGGCGCCGCGCGCGAGCGGGCGCCGGGACTGATCGCCGATCTGGGGCTGATCGCGCTGATCGCGGCCGGCGCCTCCGTCTGGTGGTGGCTGCCGCGCCTGACGACCTTCAGCCAGTCGGGGCGCCTGATCCTGGCCGACTTCCAGGGCCAGAGCGCCTTCCGCATGGACCTGCCGGGGTTCGTGGTCCAGTATGGCCTGGTCGGGCTGCTGGCGGTCGGCGCGCTGCTTCTCCTGTGGCGGCGCCATCGTCCGGGCCCCGACCTGACGATCGTGGCCGTCTGGCTGGCCGTCCTCCTGCCGTTCGTGGTGCTCGACCGGCTGCTGGGTGGCACCGACTTCTTCTCCGAGCGTCGGGTCTGGCTCATGGCGTCGATCCCGCTGCTTCTGCTCGCGGCGGTGGCGGCAACCTGGCTGGTGCGGCGGCTGCCGGGCTGGATTGGCGCGACCGCCCTGGCGGCGGTCATCCTGCTCACGGCACTGCCCGCCACGGGGGCAACGCAGGCTGTCGTCCGGGCCCAGTGGCCATCAGGAGAGGCGGCCGGACAGGTGCTGCCCCCATCCCTCTGGGGCCCTGTCTGGCGCGAGCTCAACCGGCGGGTTCGACGCCAGGGCTCGTACACCGTCCTGACCTACGACTCCAACGCGGCCTGGACCTGGTCCTTCAGCGGTGCGCAGATCGTCAGCGGCTGGCTGCCCGGCTACCTCAAGCTCGGTTTCGATCCGGAGCCGCTCACGGGGTACAGCCACCGCGAGCGGCTCGAGCGCCTCAACGGCGCCTTCGGCACGGGGCTGCCTGGTATCTGCGAGCTTGCCCGGAAGATGTCCGTCGACGCCTTGCTGCTGGAGCGCCACGACGGCCTGGTGGGGACGTACGACCTCACGCCGGCCTCGCTGTACAGGGTTGATCCGGCGGATCGGGCCGACGCCCCGATCCTTCAGCAGATCGACCCGGACACCACCTACGTCGCCAACTTCGACCGGCTGCGACTCAAGAACGGTGCGACCTTCGGGCTGGACTGGCGCGCGCCGAATGTGCGGCAACTCGTCGTCGAGGTCCGTACGAACGAGCGGTTCGAGCAGCCGATCCTGCGCGTCTCCGGGACGGGTGAGGTAGTGCAGCTCGGCCAGGGCGCGCAGCCGGGATACCAGCGCTTCACGATCCAAACGCCCGGGGGCCTCGGCCGTCCGATCGAGATCCGGGCGTTGCGCCCGTTTCACCTCATGCGCGTGACCGGATACGAACGACTGGAGCTCCTCGACGGCTTGGGAGGCCGGCAGGGCAGTGGGGGACCCGACGGTCCCTTCCTCGCGGCGCCTCGGCGCCTCTGCGGGAATCGCTGAGCGCCCGTGGGAGCCGTTGCGACCCTCCTCGCGGCGACCTTCGCGCTCGGTCCGCTCTTCCTCTACCCGGGGCTTGGCTGGGCCGCGCTCCTGCTGGGGGGCGATGGAGGGCCGCTGGTCCGGTTGGCACAGGCGGTCGGGATGACGCTGCTCATCGTGCCCGCGGTCTGCGTGCTGCTGGCGACGGTGGGCCTGCTCCATCCGGTCGCGGTGCTCGCGAGTTTGGGCATCGTGAGCGTCGTGCCACTCGCGTTCCCCACGACTCGCGAGCGACTCGCCGGCGACCTGCGCTGGCTGGCCCGGCCCCGGACGCTCCTGGCCGCGGGCATCGGCGCGGTGGTGGTAGGCGCCATCGTGATCTGGCCGTCGCATGCCCAGGTCGGACCGGGGCTGCTGCCCCACAACTCGACGGTCTGGTACTACGCGAATCTCGCCCAGCTCACGGCTGAGAGCTGGCGATTTCCCGGCTTGATGGTGGAGTGGGGCGAGCAACGGCCATTCCACACCGACTACCTGCCCGTCACGGCGCACACGGCGGCAGCGTTCCAGCTGCTACCGCGGGATCTCCCGCTGTCGCTGGAGCTGTACCGCCTGGCGGTCCTCGCGGCTGGTGCCGCACTCGCCGCGCTCCTCTTCCGACGCTGGCTGCCGGCCTGGACGGCCGTCCTGGCCGCCTGCCTCCTGCTGGCCACGACCCGCTTGGACGTCAAGTTTCTGAGCTACAAACCCGAGACCTTCGGCCTGGTGATCGGCCTCTTCGTCCTCTGGCTAGCCGACCGGACGCTCGCCGAGCGCTCGCTGCGGTTGGGGCTCCTGTCGGTGGCCGGCGCAGCGCTGGTCTTCCTTTCACACGCCGAGGTGTTCCTGGTGCTCGGCCCCGCGCTGCTGGGGCTTGCGGGCGGCCATGCGCTGTTCGGCGAGCCTCTGGCGGAGCACGTTGCAGGGGGCGGCCCGCGGTACGTCCTGCGCCGCCGACTCCCCGCGGTTGCCATCGCGGCCGGGCTGGCGGCGGTCGTCTTCCTGGGCGGGATCGCGGCGGGGACTGCTGCCAGCCTGGCCGTCACGGGGAGCGGGCGAATCCTGGGCTACGCGACGTCGCCGACGACCCGGATCGATCCCCTTCAGCCAGAGCGGATCCCGGTCGGCTGGCGTCTTACCGAGGACCCGACCTGGGACTTCGTCATTGCCGCAACCCGGGCCGAGCGAGCCGGTGCCCCTCCGCCAGGACGCCGCTCCCCGCTCGGACGCTTCCAGCAGGTAGCGCCGGAC
>JACDFU010000047.1 GCA_013815585.1 Chloroflexota bacterium | reverse complement strand
GGCGGTGGGTTGATCGCCCGGGCGCGGCGGCGCGGCGGCATCCGCCTGACCGAGGGTCTCGAGATCGAGCCCAGTCTGAGGCGAGCGGCCGAAGCGGCCCTTGGAGATGCGCTTCGGGGCGTGGCGCTGGCGCGCGGAGAGCTCGAGGCAGTTCGAGGAGAGGCCGGCGTTGTCGTCCTGCGCGATGCCATCACGGCTGCTTCGGTCGATCCAGCGGAAGTCGATGGGGCTGGCGGCCCGACGCTGACCCTGGCGACGCGCCTCCGCGAGCTGGGTGGGGGCCTGCTCGTGGATGCCATTCGGCAGGATCCTTCTCGAGCGGTGCGGCATCTGCTGGCGACCGCGGTCTGGGCCCCGGACCTGGAGGCCGCCCTCTCGATCGCCGAGGTTCTCCCCGCTGGATGGCTCGTGGCGACGCTCGACGGCGAGCTCGTCGGGGGAAACGGGCTCGTCCGACTCGGGGGTGCCGGTGGCTCACTGCTCGAGTGTCAAGCCGCCCGGGATTCAGCGGCCGCAGAGCTGGAGCAGCTGAGGCAGACGGCGAAGGAGGCCGCCGACGCGGCCGATGCCGCGGCCACCGAAACCGATCGAGGGGCTGTGGCGCTTGCGGCAGCCCGCGCTGTCCTGGACGACGTCCAGCGTGGGCGGCGCGCGGCCGAGACGCAGGAACGGACCGCGGCAGGCCACGAGGAAGCAGCCCGTCGCGAACAGGCCTGGGAGGACGCCCAGCTGGCCCGCCTGGTGTCGCTGACCGACCGTGTCCGAGCCGACCTCCCCGCCGATGGCGAGAACGAGGGCTTCGGCTGGGCCCGCGCGGGAGCGACCTCCGCGCCGCCCCCTACCGACGCAGCGCCGGACGGACTCGCCCACGTGCGCGCTCGCGCCGAGGCGCTTCGGCGTCGTCGCGATGGCCTTCTCGAGCAGGCCGGCCGATCAGAGTCCGAACGCCGCCGGTCGGACGACGAACGACGCCGGATCGAGGTTCGTCTGGGCCTGGACGAAGCACGCCTCCTCGAGCTCGAGGACCAGAGCGGGCGCCTGGCCGAAACCGCGGAGAGAGCCAGGACAGAGCTCGGACAGGTGACGGCAGCCCTGGCCAGTGCTCGCGAGGAGGAGCGGAGCGCCTCGGAGCTCCTCGACGAGCTCGATCGGAGCGAAGCGGCCGACCGGACGCGACTCGTCGAGCTGGAGCAGGCGGCGGCGAAGGCCAGGGAGGCGCTTCGGGCAGCCGAGGAGCGCGCTCGCGCCGAGGAGCGGCGCGAGTTGGAGCGCCGGCTGCAGCTCGAACAGATCGGCGAGCAACTCCTGGTCGAGCTGGCTGCACTCGGCGATGTGGGGCTGGCGGCGATCGAGGCCGAGGTTGCGGTCCCTGCCTCGCCCGGCGCCGCCCATGCCGAGGGAGCAGCGAAACCGGCGGCAGCTTCCGAGCCGGCCGGCCTCGAGGCACCTGACGCCGAGGAGGCGCCTGGCCCGGCTGAGGCGCTCGCGTCAGAGCTCGAAGCCATCTTCCCCGTCGTCACCGCCGCCTGGCGCGCCCTGGGCGAAGACGACCAGGCCACCGTGGACGTCGCCGGCGGCGCCGGCGCGCAGCTGGCCACCCTTCGCCGGCGCTATCAGACGCTGGGTGTCAGCAATCCCTTCGCGGCTCGCGAGTACGCGGAGATCAAGGCGCGCGTCGACGAGCTGGACGGTCAGGAGTCCGACCTGACCGAGGCCATCGCCGGCACGCGCCAGCTGATCTCGGAGCTCTCGGCGCTGGTCGCGAAGCAGTTCCTGGACACGTTCACGAAGCTGGAGGGCGCCTTCGCGCGGCGCTTCGAGGGCCTGTTTGGCGGCGGCGATGCCAGTCTGACCCTGACCGACCCCACTGACCTCTCGGTCACGGGCGTGGAGATCACGGCCCGTCCCCCGGGCAAGAAGCGCCAGGCGCTCGCGATGCTCTCCGGAGGTGAGCGCACGCTGACCGCGGTGGCACTGCTGTTTGCCATGCTGGAGATCCGGCCCGTGCCGTTCTGCGTGCTCGATGAGGTCGACGCCGCTCTCGACGAGGCGAACGTGGGCCGGTTCGTGGCCGCGCTGCGCGAGCTCGCCGAGCTGACGCAGTTCGTCGTGATCACGCATAACCGAGGCACGATCGAGGCGGCCGACGCGCTCTACGGGGTCACGATGGGTGAGGATGCCGTGAGCAGGGTCATCTCGCTCCGCCTGTCGTCCGGCATCGACCTCCCGGCTCCGACGCCCGCGATGGCGACCTCGGCCTGAGGCCGATCCGGGCGTCTGCCGCCGGCTCGGGCAGAATCCGCTGATGTTCTGGCGAAGGCGACTGGCCAGCGAAGAGGGTTCGGACGACCCGGATTCGCAGGCGGCGACGACCGTGGTGACTGAACCCGCAGTCGTCTCGGTCGGTGAGCCGGACGCCGCCCTGGCCTCGCAGCCGGACGCCGCCCTGACCCCGGAGCCGGACGGCGCCCCAGCCCCGGTTCCCGGCTGGCCAACGTACCCCGCGCCCTCCTTGGAGGAGGGCGTGCGGAAGAGCCGCCAGGGCTTCATGTCGCGCCTCACCGGTGTCCTGCGCGCGGGCTCGTACGACGAGGAAACCTGGGAGGAGGTCGAGGAGACGCTGATCTCCGGGGATATCGGGGCCGCCCTGGCCGTGGAGGTGGTCGGTCGGGCTCGATCTCGCAACGACGCCCCCGAGGAGGCGGTGAAGGCCGAGCTGCTCGCTCTCCTCGCCGATCGGCCTGCGCACGACTGGCGACCCAGGCGTCCATCGCCGACAGAGCCCGCCGTCGTGCTCGTCGTGGGCGTGAACGGCACGGGCAAGACCACGACGATCGCCAAGCTCGCCGCGCGACTGGGCGAGGATGACAGCCGGGTGCTACTGGCAGCTGCCGACACGTTCCGCGCCGCTGCCATCGAGCAGCTCCAGACCTGGGCCGGTCGCCTCAAGCTGCCGGTCGTGGCCCACGCACCCGGCGCGGATCCATCGGCCGTCGTCTACGACGCGCTGGACGCCGGAATCGCGCGCGGGATGGACGTCGTCATCGTCGACACAGCCGGGCGCCTGCACACCAAGAGCAACCTCATGGATGAGCTGGCCAAGATCCGCCGCACGATCGACAGGCGCCTCACCGACGCCGAGCCCGAGGTGCTGTTCGTCCTGGATGCCACGACCGGCCAGAACGGCCTCGCCCAGGCCCGAGCCTTCCACGAGTCGAGCCCGCTCAGCGGCATCGTGCTGACCAAGCTGGACTCCACCGCGCGGGGCGGCATCGTCTTCGCCATCGAGCGGGCACTCGCCGTGCCGGTCGTCTTCATCGGGGTGGGCGAACGGGTGGAGGACCTGCTGCCCTTCGATCCCCGGACTTTCGTTGAGGCGCTCTTCGCCTGATCAGCGGTAGACTCAACCGCACCCCGGTGTCGCCAGAACTCGCGCACCAGCCCGGCCCGTCACCGCCGGTGTCCCGCCCTCCGCAGAGGAGACCGTTCTTCAGAGATGTTTGACGCCCTCTCCGACCGCCTCCGCACCACCCTTGGCCGGCTGACTGGCCGTGGCCGCGTCAGCGAGGCGGACGTTGAGATCGCGATGCGCGAAGTCCGCCTGGCCCTGCTCGAGGCGGACGTGAACTTCCGCGTCGTCAAGGACTTCGTGGCGCGGGTCCGGGCGCGTGCCACCGGCGCTGAGATCCTGCAGAGCCTGAACGCCGGCCAGCAGGTGGTGAAGATCGTCCACGAGGAGCTGACCGCCCTCCTCGACGCCGGCGACCGGACCTTCCGGCTCACCGGCCAGGCGCCGGTCGTCGTGGCACTCGTCGGCCTGCAGGGATCGGGCAAGACCACCTCCGCGGCGAAGCTGGCTCGCCTGATCGGGAAGCAGGGCCGCCGGCCGCTGCTCGTGGCCGCGGATCCGTACCGGCCTGCCGCCGTGGACCAGCTCCGCGCGCTGGGGCGGAGCCTCGACATCCCCGTTCACCACGCGCCCACAGGCACCCCGGTGGTGGAGATTGCGCGCGGCGCGCTCGTCGAGGCGCGGCGGATCGGCCGCGACGTCGTGATCCTCGATACGGCCGGCCGGCTGACCGTCGACGAAGCGCTTATGCAGGAGATCCGCGACGTCAACGAGGCCGTCCAGCCCGCCGAGACGCTGCTCGTCGTGGATGCCATGACCGGCCAGGAGGCGGTGAGCATCGGCGAGGCGTTCCGCGACGCCGTGCCGGTGAGCGGCCTGATTCTGACCAAGGTCGACGGTGACGCGCGCGGCGGCGCCGCCCTCTCCATCAGCGCGGTCACCGGGCTTCCCGTCAAATTCCTCGCCACCGGCGAGAAGACCGACGCGCTGGAGGCGTTCCATCCGGACCGGTTGGCCGGCCGGATCCTCGGGATGGGTGACGTCCTGACGCTCGTCGAGCGAGCCCAGGAAACCTACGACGAGCGCCAGGCGCAGCAGCTCGAGGAGAAGCTGCGCAAGAACGCGTTCACCCTCGAGGACTTTCTCGATCAGATGCAGCAGCTGAAGCGGATGGGCCCCATCGGCCAGGTCCTCGAGATGTTGCCCGGCATGGGCGGCATGGCCAAGGAGGCGCAGGGGGCCGTCGAGCGAGGGGATCTCAAGCGCGTCGAAGCCATCATCCAGTCCATGACGGCCGTCGAGCGCCGCGACCCCACCGTGCTCAACGGATCGCGCCGTCGGCGCATCGCGCAGGGGTCCGGAACCACACTTCCTGACGTCAATCGAGTCATCAAGCAGTTCCAGGAGATGCAGAAGCTCATGAAGCAGCTCACCGGCGGCGGCGCTCGGCGCACCGGCATGCCCGCGCTTCCGTTGGCACGCCGATGACCGCGCAGCAGCCGACTGGCGCGGCCTATCCCTTCCCCGCCACGGAGCCCGTCACACCGGAGAAGCAACAGAAGTCCTCACGTGGACGCTGGATCGTCGCGCTGCTGGCAACCGTGCTGGTGGTGGGGGCGGCCGCAGCACTGGTCATGGTTGCCGGTCGTGGAGCCGGCGCTACAGGCGCGCCGTCCTACCTCCCGGCCGGGACGGTGGCTTACGTCGAGACCCGTCTCGACCTGCCCGGCGACCAGCGGGAGAAGGTGGCCGACTTCCTGGCCCATTTCCCGGGTTTCGCCGACCGGGCGGCGCTCGAGCTGAAGATCGACGACACGCTCGACCGCCTCGTGCGAGAAGGCACCGACGGCGAATACACCTACACCGGCGACCTCAAGCCCTGGTTCGGTGGCCAGGTGAGCATTGGCGTCATCGAGGCGCCCGAGATTGACGCGCAGGCGATGGAGGAGAACCCGGAGGTCCCGATCGTCGGCGTCGTGAGCGTCACCGACCGCGAGGCCGCCGCGGCGGTGCTCGAGCGCATCCGCACAGATGCCGAACGGGAAGGGGTCACCGTGACCAGCGAGGACCATGGGGGCGTCACGATCTACACGATTCCGGCTTCGGAGGGCTCCACGGAAGCGGCCAGGTACGCGCTCACCGAAGACGCGCTGCTCTTCGCAATGCGCGAAGGCGACCTGGAGGCGGCGCTCGATCGCAAGGCCTCGGGCACGGACACCCTGGCCGGCTCGGCCGAGTTCACGGCTTCCCAGAACGGGCTTCGCGGCGATCGCGTGGCCACCTTCTACTTCGACACGGCGACGTTGCGGGAGCTCACGGAGGCCGGCCTCGAGGATCTGGGGCCTGCCAGCGATTTCATGCGCCAGCAGCTCGAGAACTACCCGACCTCGCTGGTCAGCACTGTCCATGTCGATTCTGACCGCCTGGTGGGCGAGGTCCGAATGACCCTGCCCGCCGATGCGGAGCGTCCCGTGCCCGCCGAGAGCACCATTACCTCGCGCGTGCCCGCGACCAGCAATGTCTACCTCGAGATGGTCGACGTGGGGAAGGGGATCGGCACGCTCGTCGAGCAGCTCAAGCAGGCGCCCGAGGCCGAGGAGATGAGCGCGGAGCTAGAGCAGGTGGAGGGGATCCTCGGCAGCGATCTCGAGGACTACCTCGACTGGCTCGATGACCTAGCGTTCGCGGGCCAGCTCGAAGGTGACACTCCGACCGGCGCCCTGGTGGGATCTGTCACCGACCAGGAGACGGGTGAGAGCCGGCTTCGCCAGCTGAGTGCACTACTCACCCTGGCCGGGGCCCAGATGGGCGGCGGGGTAGCGGTCGATCGCGAGGACTACAACGGCACGGAGATCACGACGATTGCCGTCGAGGTCCCCGAGGAGATCGCCGAAGGGGCAGAGGACCTGCCGATCGCCGCGGGCGACCTGGAGATCTCCTATGCCTTCGAGTCGGGCTTCTTCATGCTCGGCCTGGGCGATGAGCAGGTCAAGGAGCTGATCGATCTGGAACCGGCAGATTCGCTTGGCTCGTCGGATCGTTTCAGGGGTGCACTGCAGGCGGCCGGTGGTCCGGTGACGTCGGGGATCTCCTATCTCGATCTGGCGAGCCTGCGAGGCTTCGCGGAGGAGCTGGTTCCGCCCGATGAGCGGACGCGCTATGACCAGGAGATCGAGCCGTACGTCGAACCGCTCGATCTGCTCATCGGAACGACCGTCCAGGAAGGCGAGACCTTCGTCAGTCGCCTTCACTTCATCGTCAAGTAGCCCACAAGGAAGAGGAGGATTCATGGCCGTTCGGATTCGGCTCACAAGGGTCGGTGCGAAGAAGCAGCCGACCTACCGGTTTGTCGTCAGCGACAGCCGCAACGCCCGCGATGGGCGCTCGCTAGACACGCTCGGCCATTACAACCCGCGGACCGACCCGATCGAGCTGGAGATCGACGCGGAGAAGGCGAACAAATGGCTTTCTCAGGGCGCTCAGCCGTCGGACACGGTCGAGCGACTGTTCCGCCGGGCAGGCATCCTGCCCGAGGCTCGGTAGGCCGCCATGGCAGCAGTCGAGCTTGTCGAGTACGTCGCCAAATCGCTCGTCGATGAACCGGACTCCGTGTCCGTTTCAGCAACCCGGGATGGCGAGGGCACGGTCATCGAGCTGCATGTCGCCGAGGACGACATGGGCAAGGTGATCGGGCGCAATGGAAGCGTCGCCAAGGCACTCCGAACACTGCTCAAGGTCATGGCGGCACGCGAGGGAGAACCGATCTCGCTCGAGATCGTCTAGAACGGTGGCTTCGCCCGAGCGGAGCACGGGCGGGGGCGAGCGGCTGACCGTCGGCCTCGTCCGAGGCATCCATGGCCTGCGCGGCGCCGTTCGGGTCGAGGTGCTGACCGACGAGCCTTCCCGCTTCGAGCCGGGCAGCGTCCTTTGGCCCGAGGGCCATGGCCGCGAGCTGACCGTCGCCTGGGCGCAGGCCGACGAGCCAGGGCTCCTCGTTCGTTTCGAGGAGATCTCGAGTCGTGAAGCGGCCGAGACGCTTCGCGACCGCTACCTGGAGATCGAGCCGGAGGGGGCGCTGCCCGAAGGTGCGTACTACTGGCACGAGGTCGTCGGCGCGTCGGTCCGCACCGGTTCCGGAGAGGAGCTGGGACGCGTCGAGGAGGTCTTCCGGGCAGGGGACGCCGAGGTCTACGTTGTCCGGGGCGGCGACCGCGGGGAGGTGCTGGTGCCCGCAGTCGGCGATGTCATCGAACAGTTCGAGCCGCGTGCCGGCCTGATCGAGGTCGACGCCGGCGCCCTGGACCTGGAGCCGGTCACACCGCGCAGGATGCGTGGCCGGCGCTCATCGAAGCTGCCGGCCGAAGGGGCCGCTGAGGGCCTGGCCGGCGAGGAGCCGACCGGGGAAGAATCCGCCGAGGGGCCGACCACGGGCGAGTCCGCTGAACCACCGGCAGACGCGTGACCCTGCAGATCGACGTTGTCACGCTCTTTCCCGACGTCTTTCCAGGTCCGCTGTCGCACAGCATCCCCGGCCGCGCCCTGGAGGCCGGCTTGGCCGAGCTGCGTGCTCACGACCTCCGCGAGTGGGGGCTGGGCCGCCATCGCAGCGTGGACGACTATCCGTACGGCGGAGGGGCCGGGATGGTCCTTCGCGCGGAGCCCATTGCCGGCGCACTCGCAGCGCTGCGAGGCCCTGGGTCGACCGTCATCCTGCTCGACCCAGGGGGAGAGCCGCTCCGCCAGGCGCGAGTCCGCGATCTTGCGCTCCGTTCGCATCTGATCGTCGTCTGTCCCCGCTACGAGGGCATTGACGAGCGGGTGCGGTCGATGGTCGATCTCGAGCTCTCGATCGGCGACTACGTACTCTCGGGCGGCGAGATCCCCGCGCTTGTGCTGATCGACGCGGTCCTGCGGTTGCTGCCCGGCGCCATCACCGAGGGCTCGGCGACCGAAGAGTCCTTCTCCGAGGGGCTGCTCGAGTACCCTCAATGGACGCGGCCGCCCGAGTTCGACGGTCAGCGCGTCCCTGACATCCTTCTCAGCGGCGACCACGGCGCCGTGGCTCGCTGGCGCCACGAGCAGGCGGTAGCTCGAACCAGCCAGCGTCGCCCCGATCTCCTGGAAGGGGCAACTGATGCGAGCGGCGACGGCTCGGGGTTGCCCTAATCGGCCACCAGGCTGCCTCGATCGATCGTGCGTCACCCAGCAATGGGAGTAGTGATAGGAACGCTGGCTGGGACGGAGGGTAGACGACGGCCACGAAGCCTAGGTATCTGGGCGCCAATGTCCAGGAATGTCGGGCGTGGGGTCAGGTTTGGCAACCGAGGAACCGATCTACCACTACGGGGATTCGTAGCTGAGCCACGGCGCCCGGGGGAGCCGCCGAACCCTCCTTCCTGACGGAGCCCTGCCCCCGTCCGACGAACGACCCGTGAGCCCGCCAGCCGATGACGCTATACTTCGCCGTCGTCTGGGCCTGCGGGCCGGGACTCCCCGCCGTCTCCGACCTTCAAGCCCGAGTGAGCACGCCCGTGACCGTTCTCGACGATGTGATCGCGGATCAGATCCGCACCGATCTGCCACAGCTTGCCTCGGGCGACACCGTGCGCGTATTTGCCCGGGTCGTAGAGGGAAACCGCGAACGTATCCAGGTCTTCGAGGGCACCGTTATGCGCCTCCGGGGCGGCGGCATCCAGCGCTCGATCACCGTTCGCAGCATCCGCAGCGGAGTCGGCGTGGAGCGGACGTTCAAGGTGAACTCGCCGCGTATCGAGAAGATCGAGGTGGTCCGCCACGGCGTTGCCCGCCGAGCGCAGCTCTACTTCCTGCGCAAGCGGGTTGGCAAGGCTGCGACCCTTCGAGAGCGCCGAGCCTGAGAACCACGGTCGAGCTGCAGTGAGCAGGGCGTCGACCGCCAGGCGGACCGGCCCGCCGGTCCCGACGCTGCGTCGCGAACGACGCCTGTGGAACGAGGGACATCGCCTCATCGTGGGCGTCGACGAGGTGGGGGTCGCACCCACCTGCGGCGCCGTTGTCGCGGCCGCCGTGATCATGCGTGAAGGCTGTCACCGCATTCCAGGGGTCCGCGACTCCAAGACGCTCTCGATGGTGCAGCGGGAGCGGCTGGCTCCGATCATCCGGAAGCGGGCCCTCGCCATCGGCATCGGCGCGGCGTCCGTGACGGAGATCGACCGGCTGAACATCTACCACGCAACGCACCTGGCGATGCGCAGGGCGGTGGCCAGGGTCGGCCCGCACGATCACGTGCTCGTCGACGGGCGGCGCATCTTCGGGTTCGAGGAGCACGCCGGGCCCTACACCGCGATCATCGATGGAGACGCGCTCTGCTACTCCATCTCGTGCGCATCGATCGTCGCGAAGGTGGTTCGCGACAGGCTGATGGCGAAGCTGGCCGCCAGGTACCCGTGGTACGGCTGGGAGCATAACCGGGGCTACTCCTCGCCCGACCACCGTCGGGCAATCGCGGCACACGGCGTCACCCCCCACCATCGGCGCAGCTTTGCCACAGTGCGCGAGGCGCTCTACGGCGAGCAGTCCGCGCTCGGCCTGCTGGGTGACGCCTTCGCACCTCCGCTCGAGGAACCGCCCATCGAGGAACCGCCGATGGACTCGCGCGACGCTGTCGCCGTAGCCATCGAGCCGGAGGCACTCCGAGCGGTGATGATCGACGTCGAGGCGGAAGCAGCGCTAAGCCCACCGTAAGCGCCAATGCATCGGCCGCGAACGGACGGCGTGCAGGATGGGCCTGTGGACTCTCGAACCGTCCGCCAGCGGCACGGAGCGCGTGCCGAGGATCTCGCCGCAGCCCACCTGCAAGCCCTGGGTTGGCGCGTGATTGCCCGTGGGGTGCGGATCGGGCGCGACGAGATTGACATCCTCGCGATCGATCCGGGGCCTCCTGTCACGCTCGTCGCAGTCGAGGTGCGTAGCGCAGTAACCGGTCGGTTCGGCGCGCCGGAGGAAAGCGTCAACGCCAGGAAGCTGCGCAACCTTTATCGGGGAGCCGCCAAATTGCGCGCGCTCAGGTTCCTGCCGGGGGGTGAGCCGATACCTCGGCTGACATGGCGAGTCGACCTCGTCGCCGTCGACGTCATGCCGCAGCTCGGCCACAACATCGGCGGCCCTACTTTTCGTCACTTGCGCGCGCTGAGCGGCTGAGTCAGCTGAGCGGACCAGCGCAGCGGCACATCGCCAGATCCTTCGGCCCAATCGTGCGATCTGATGACACGACTGTCATCGGCGGCGGCATCCCCATCGCAGCCAGCATCGAATACGTCAGGCGACCAATGCGGTCGCAGGCACCCCTCGTGATAGACTCCGCCGCGGCCCGGGTCAGCCCCGGCCGCCGACCGTGGCAGTGCGCCGCGGATCACACACGCGTGCCGCTCCCCGCGGGGGTGCCGGCCGGAGGCCCCGCGATCAAACGCGGTGCAACCGAACCGGTCCGCGGCTCACCGGAGGCGCGCGGAGGCAGAACCGCACAGGAGGTCGCTCGTTCCCATGCCATCCGTTTCGATGCGCCAGCTGCTGGAAGCCGGAGTTCACTTCGGCCACCAGACGCGGCGCTGGAATCCCAAGATGCGCCCGTTCATCTTTGCCGAGCGCAACGGGATCCACATCATCGATCTCGCCCAGACCGTCGGTCGCCTCGACACGGCGCTTGACTTCGTGCGCGAGACGACCGCTCGCGGCGAGCAGGTGCTCTTCGTCGGCACCAAGAAGCAGTCGCAGGAGCCCATCGCCGAGGAGGCGACTCGAGCCGGCCAGCCGTACGTCAACCAGCGCTGGCTGGGCGGCATGATGACCAACTTCGTCACGATCAAGAAGCGCATCTCCCTGCTGGAGCAGCTCGAGGCCCGCCAGCAGAACGGCGAGTTCGAGCGCATGACCAAGAAGGAGGCCGCCCTCCTCACGGAGCAGCTGAATCGCCTGCAGCGGATCCTCGGCGGCATCCGCAAGATGCGCCGGCTGCCGGGCGCCATGTTCGTGATCGACCCGCAGCGTGAGCACATCGCCGTCACTGAGGGGCGAAAGCTCGAGATCCCGATCGTCGGCACGGGCGATACGAACGTGAACCCCGACGAAATCGACTACATCATCCCCGCCAACGACGACGCCATCCGCGCCATTCGTCTGCTCTGCTCGCTCGTGGCTGAAGCGGCCATCGAGGGAGCCGGCGAACGGTCTGCCCGGGCCGAGGTCGAGCCGGCGGCTGACCAGGCGGAGCCGGCAGAGTCCGACGAGACCGCCAGCGACGAGATGCTGGCCACGCTGGCAGCAGGCCAGTCGCTCTCCTTCGAACCGGAGCCCGATGAGGAGGAGTCAGCGCTCCTGCCGGAGGTCCATGCCCGGCCGAACACGGCCGATCGACCGGCCCACCGCCCCGCACCTGCGCAGGGTGAGACGCCCGAGCCGGTCGCCTGATGGCAACGACGATCGAGCCCACCAGGGTCAAGGAGCTTCGGGAGCGCACCGGCGCAGGCTTCATGGACTGCAAACGAGCGCTCGAGGAGACCGACGGCGACATCGATCAGGCGGTCGCACTCCTGCGCGAGCGCGGCTTGGCTTCCGCCGCCAAGAAGGCAGGCCGCGAGGCGCGCGAGGGCCTGGTTTCGAGCTACATCCATACCGGTGGCCGCATCGGCGTGCTGATCGAGGTCAACTGCGAAACCGACTTCGTGGCCCGCACCGACGAGTTTCAGAAGCTCGTCCGTGATCTCGCCATGCAGGTGGCCGGCCTGCGCCCCGATTACGCGACGATCCAATCGATCCCCGCCGAGGCGGTCGAAGCCAAACGCCGTGAGCTGAGCGCCGACGAATCGGTCCAGGCCAAGCCGGAGCACATCCGGTCCCAGATCGTCGAGGGCCAGTTGAAGAAGTGGTACCAGCAGGCCGTCCTGTACGAACAGCCCTTCCGTGACTCCGATCAGACGGTGGGCCAGTTGGTCACCGACGCTGTGGCGCGGATCGGCGAGAACATCCGCGTTCGACGCTTCGTGCGGTACGAGCTCGGGGAGGAGCTTTGACGACGGCTGCCCCCCAGACCGGCCAGGCGGCCACTACGGAGGCGACCGCGCCGCCGTCCAAAGCCGGAGCTCAGCGGCCGAAGTACGGTCGAATCCTGCTCAAGATCTCCGGCGAGGCGCTGCTGGGTGGGCGGGCTTACGGGGTCGACCCGGAGTTCTGTACCTTTATCGCGCAACAGGTGAAGCAAGTCCACGCGCTCGGGAGCGAGGTCGCGATCGTCTGCGGCGGCGGAAACATCTTCCGCGGCCTAGCCGCCGCGGCGCAGGGCATGGACCGTGCCACCGGCGACTACATCGGGATGCTGGCGACGGTCATGAACGGGCTCGCCCTCCAGGATGCCCTGGAGAAGGCCGGCGTGCCGACTCGGGTCATGAGCGCGATCGCCATGAACGAAGTGGCCGAGCCGTACATTCGTCGGCGCGCACAGCGTCACCTGGAGAAGGGCCGCGTCGTCATCCTCGCAGCAGGTACCGGCAACCCATACTTCACGACCGATACGGCGGCCGCGCTGCGTGCCGTGGAGATCGGGGCGGAGGTGCTTCTGAAGGCGACCAGGGTGGACGGCGTCTACGACCGCGATCCACTGACGCATCCCGACGCGCGCCGCCACGACCACCTGCGCTATTCAGATGTGCTTGCCGAGCGACTCCAGGTCCTCGACTCGACCGCGGTCTCCCTGTGCATGGAGAACGACCTGCCCATCGTCGTCTTCGACCTGAACCGGCCCGACAACATCCGTCGCGTTGCCATGGGGGAGCCCGTGGGCACGCTGATCGACGGCGGCCCGATCGGTGAGTAGCGAGCAGATCGCGGCAGCCGAGGCCCGCATGGCCAAGGCCATCGAGGCCATGGAGCGCGATTTCCAGGGGATCCGCACGGGTCGCGCTTCGACCTCCATCGTGGAGCGGCTACAGGTCGAGTACTACGGCACGCTCACGCCACTCAACCAGCTGGCGGGGATCAGCGTCCCGGAGGCTCACTCCATCGTCATCCAGCCCTGGGATCGGAGCGTGCTGGCGGCCATCGAGCGCGCCGTCCTCAAGAGCGATATCGGGCTGACGCCGAACGTCGACGGAACGGTCGTTCGCCTCAACATTCCCGCGCTGACGGAGGACCGACGCAAGGAGCTGGTCCGCCAGGTACACAAGCGCATGGAAGACGCGCGGGTAGAGATCCGCAACCAGCGCCGGGAGGCCGGTGACGCGATCAAGCACGAGGAGCGCGACGGCGAGATCGGCGCAGACGAGGCGCACCGCCAGCACGAGCAGCTGCAGCGCGTCACGGACCGCTGGATCGAGGAAGTGGACCGGGCCGGCAAGGCCAAGGAACAGGAGGTACTCGAGGTCTAGTGACCGAGGTTTCGGTGGCGCGACCCGAGCCGGCCGCCGACCTCTCGAGCGGGCCGCTCCCTGCGGAGGCACTCGAGGGCCGGGCCGACGAGGCCGTCCTGCCCCGCCACGTGGCGATCATCATGGACGGCAACCGACGCTGGGCTCGCCTGCGGGCGGCACCGGAGGCAGAGGGCCACGCCGCAGGCGTGGAGGCCATTCGGCCGATCCTGCGCCACTCCGTGAAGCGGGGCATAGAGGTGCTCTCCCTCTACGCCTTCAGCCGTGAGAACTGGAGCCGCTCCGAGGGCGAGGTGCGCACGCTCTTCTCCCTGCTGGAGTCAGCGATTCGAGACGAGACGCCGGAGCTGGTGCGCCAGGGCGTGC
The DNA here is from genome assembly GCA_013815585.1 of Chloroflexota bacterium. GTDB lineage: Bacteria > Chloroflexota > Limnocylindria > Limnocylindrales > CSP1-4 > JACDFU01. The sequence continues at coordinate 1,739 of JACDFU010000047.1, read as the reverse complement.
GCGTCCAGATCCTGGGCCGCATGGGCGAGCTTCCTGAAGCGACCCGCCGGTCCATTGGCGAGGCGCTGGAGGCCACAGTCGGCGGCGATCGCATGACCCTCAATGTCGCGTTCAACTACTCGGGGCGTTGCGAGATCGTGGACGCCGCACGGCAGGCTTTGGCCGACGGCCTGGGCTCGGAGCAGCTGGACGAGGCTGCCATCGCCCGGCGGCTCTACACCGGCGACCTACCCGACCCCGACCTCCTGATCCGGACCGGCGGCGATCAGCGCGTCAGCAACTTCCTGATCTGGCAGGCTGCCTACGCTGAGCTCTACTTCTGTGAGGAGCTCTGGCCGGACTTCGGCCCCGACTCGCTCGACGCCGCGCTCGAGGAGTACAGCCGCCGGACTCGCCGCTTCGGCCGCTGACTGGCGGCGTGCTGCGTCAACGCGTCATCAGCGCGGCGGCCTTCGCTCCCATCGTGGTCCTCGCGGTCGTGGCCGGGCCGCCCTGGATCACGCTGTTCGTCGCCCTTCTCGCCTACCTCGCTGCTCGCGAGGTCTTCACCCTGCTGCGGCTCGCCGGCTACGCGAACCTGCCCCTGCTGGGCTCGACGATCGCGGTTGCAGGGGTCGCGGTCGCGTTCCTCATGCCGGACGACGCGGACAAGGCCGCTACCGTGCTGGCGGCGGCGATCGTCCTGGCGGCGGTGGGCGGTCTCGCCCGATCCGATCCACGGGAAGGCTTCCAGGTCTGGATGGCCACCGTCTTCGGAGGCCTGTACGCGGGACTGCTCGCCTTTGTCGTTCGTATCGCGGATGCGCCGGCGGCCCTGCCCGCAGGGGCGCCCCTCGCAAGCCTCGGCGCCGGTCGGGCCTGGCTCATCGTACTCATCGTGGGGGTGTGGACCTACGACAGCGGCGCCTACCTGGCTGGCCGTCGCTTCGGTCGACGGCGGCTGATGGCCCACGTGTCACCGTCCAAGACGTGGGAGGGTCTGCTCGGCGGGTTGGTCGCGTGCACCGCGATCTCCGCGCTGACCCTCCAGCTGGCAGGGCAGGCGCCACTCGGCGCGCTGGTCCTGGGGCCACTGATCGCGGCTGCCGCGCAGGTCGGCGATCTCATCGAATCGATGCTGAAGCGCGCCGGCGGCGCGCTTGACTCGGGCCTGCTCATCCCTGGCCACGGCGGCGTTCTCGATCGTGTCGACTCGTTTCTTCTGGCAGCCCCGGCGACCTTCTTCTACCTGCTCGCGGTGACGCCACGTTGACGGCCGAAGGCGAGACAGGGTCAGGGGAGCTCGGCCAGCGGACCCGAGTTTGCCTGCTGGGCTCCACCGGATCGATCGGCCGGCAGGCGCTCGACGTCCTGGAGGGCCTTCCCGAGGCCTTCGAGCTGGTCGCGATGGCCGCCGGCCGCGACGCCGACCGCTTCGCCGAACAGATCGCCGGTCACAGGCCTCGCGCGGTCTCGCTGACCGATCCAGCCGCCTTCGCCCGCCTCGATCTGCCTTCGGGCACCGAGTCGCTCGGGGGGCCGGACGCGCTCGAGGCGCTGGCCACCCGGGAGGACGTCGACCTCGTGCTCGTCGCGACGGGCGGGGTGGTGAGCTTGCGGCCGGTCATCGCCGCGCTCACGGCCGGAAAGGTCGTGGCCACCGCGAACAAGGAGACGCTGGTGGCGGGCGGCCACCTCGTCATGCCGCTTGCCCGGGAACGGGCAGCCGCGGTCGCCGCCGACCGGCCGCAGGACCCGAA
>JACDFU010000046.1 GCA_013815585.1 Chloroflexota bacterium | reverse complement strand
TGCCGACATCCGCGAGATGGCCGACGCCACGCCGGTCTCCTTGATGGTGGCCAACAGCTTTGCCCGGTGGGAGCGGATCCGCCGCATCCGGACGCCCGTGATCGCGGCGGTGCGCGGCTACGCGCTAGGCGGCGGGTGCGAGCTCGCAATGGCCTGCGACATGATCGTTGCAGGGGATGACGCGGTCTTCGGCCAGCCCGAGATCAAGATCGGCGTCATCCCGGGCGCTGGCGGCACGCAGCGCCTCACGCGAGCGCTGGGCAAGGCCAAGGCGATGGAGCTCATCCTCACCGGTCGCAACCTCAGCGCGGCCGAGGCTGAGGCGCACGGCCTGGTCACCCGGGTGGTGGCCCGTGAGGCCGTCGTCACCGAGGCCCTGGCCCTGGCCGAGCAGATCTGTGCGCTGCCGCCCCTTGCGGTGATGGCCGCGAAGGAGGCCGTGAACCGGGCCTTCGAGCTGTCGCTTGAGGCGGGCCTCGAGTTCGAGCGACGGAACTTCTTCCTGCTCTTCAGCAGCGAGGATCAGAAGGAGGGGATGAGAGCGTTCGTTGACAAGCGGCCGCCCGAATGGCGCGGCCGCTGACCCGGGGTAGCGCCGCGGGAGTACGCTACGCCCGGTGAGCAGCGACTGGAGCGGTCGAGACCCGGCCGACGAGGTGCCCGGGGCCCTGCGTGATCGCGCTCCCGATCCCCTGGAGCCCATCGACGAAAACGCACCTGTAAGCGGCCACAACCTGCCGCCGGGGGCGCCGCCCGACCACGCTCCCGACCACTTGGAGCCAATTGACGAGAACGCGCCGGTCAGCGGCCACAACGTCCCGCCCCCCGCGCCAGGTGTCGCGGAGACGCCCGAGCACGACTGGGCGACCGCGCAGAGCCAGGTCTTTCCGCTGCTCCGACCCATGGGCACCGCAGGGGCTCCCGCTGCTGAGCTGCGGGAGGCCGCAGACGTCGGCGGCACGGCGACCCACACCCAGCCGATCGTGGATGCGGGCCCCGCGGGCCTGGTAGTTGCGTATGCCCTTTCGGCCACCGGCTTCGACGTCCTCGTAAACGGTGAGCACCTGCTCTCCTGGGGGATCGGATCCCGGGAGCTCCACGATGCCGCGATGCGCAACCTCGCAGCGTGGTCCGCGGAGGCGCCCTGGACGGACGAAACGTCCGGCCCGCGTCGGCTGCTCAGCTCCGACACGGGGGAAGGTCGCGATGCGGCGCGCATCCTGCTGCCGGAAGTGCGGGACTACCTCCGCAGCGAGCTCGTCAGAGCCGCGCCTGGCGGAACCCGAACCCTCGTCGGCCTGCCGGAGCGTCATCTGCTGGTTGCGGGAGCGCTGGCAGCGGAAGACTCCGAGTTCGGAGCTCTGTTCCAGGAGTTCGTGATCGAGCAGTCGGGCGGCGCGGACGACCCGCTCGATCAGCGCATCTTCGAGCTCGCCGGTGATGAGCTGCTCGCGTTCGAGGGGTGAGCGAGGGGAGCTCAGGCAGCGCATCCGTCCTGCTCACGACCGAGGCCGGCGTCGCGACCATCACCCTGAATCGGCCGGAGGTCCTCAACAGCTTCAACCGCGAGCTGAAGGACGCGCTCGCGGACGCCCTGAAGCAGCTCGCGCGCCAGCAGGCAGTCCGGGTCGTCATCATCACCGGGGCGGGCCGCGCCTTCTCCGCCGGACAGGACCTCAAGGAACGATCGGAGCCCGGCGCCAGCGATCTCGGGACCGAGCTCCGCGAGCGTTACATCCCGCTCATCCTGGCCATCCGGTCCATGGAGAAGCCGGTCATCGCAGCAGTGAACGGCGTTGCGGCGGGTGCCGGCTGCTCGCTGGCTCTTGCCTGTGACATCCGGCTCGCCGCGGAGAGCGCGTCGTTCATCGAGGTCTTCGGCCGGGTCGGCCTGGTGCCGGACACCGGTTCCACCTGGTTCCTGCCGCGCCTCGTCGGCTACGCGCGCGCCGCCGAGATGACGTTCACCGGTGAACCCGTGGACGCGCTCACCGCGGAGCGCATCGGGCTGGTCAACCGGGTCGTGCCGGCGGCGGACCTCATGACGGAGGCCAACGAGCTGGCGGGGAAGCTGGCGTCGGCTGCGCCTCGAGCCCTGGCACTCACCAAACGGGCACTGAACCGGGCCCTGGAGACAGACCTCACGACGGCCCTGGAGTTCGAGGCACAGCTCCAGGGAATTGCGGGCCGCACTGCCGATCATGCCGAGGGCGTCGCCGCGTTCGTCGAGAAGCGCCAGCCGAGGTGGCGCGGGGAGTGACGCGCGCGTCATCACCGGCCGCAGGCAGCACCACCAGTCTCGCGCGCCGCGCGTCCACGAGCTGGCCGGCGGCGCACGAGCTGGCCTGCGGTGATGACAATACTGTCATCACGTCTGGCAGCCACAGGCCTGCCAGACCCCGGGCGGGGGTAGCAGTCGCCCGATGATCGTCGGGGTGGTGGGAGCCGGCACCATGGGGGCCGGAATCGCCCAGGCGTGCCTCCAGTCCGGTCACGAGGTCCTCCTTCACGACGTCGACGAGGCGGCGATCGAGCGCGGTCGGTCCGCCGTCGCCGAAGGACTGGCGCGGCTGGTCGCGAAGGGCCGGGTCTCGGCGGACGATTTGACCGCGCTGCTGGGAGATCTGCGTGACGCGCACAGCCTGGCCGACGTGACCGCGGAGGCCGAGCTGGTGATGGAGGCGGCCCTGGAAGATCTGGGGCTCAAGCAGACGATCTTCCGGGCCCTCGACTCCGCCGCGGCCAGGGATGTGCCGCTGGCCACGAACACCAGCGCGCTGTCGGTGACGGAGATCGCAGCCTCCGCGGAGCGATATCCGGGGCGCGTCCTGGGCCTCCACTTCTTCAACCCGGCTCCAGTGATGCCGCTCGTGGAGGTGGTTGCTGCCGAGACGACGGATGCCGCCGCCCTGGACGCCGGCCGCGTCTTCGCCGAGGGCCTGGGCAAGACCGCAGTCGTCTGCCGGGATTCACCCGGCTTCATCGTCAACCGCGTGAACCGGCCGTTCACGCTGGAGGCCTTGCGCATGGTCGAAGCGGGCGAGGCGACCGTCGAGGAGATCGACCACGCGGTCGAGGCCGCTGGCTACCCCATGGGTCCGTTCCGCCTCATGGACCTCGTCGGCATCGACATCAACTATGCGGTTGCGCAGGCCCTCTACCGGGCCTTCGAGGAGGAAGAGCGCTTCCGTCCGTCCGTGGTGCAGGAACAGATGGTGGCGGCCGGTCGGCTCGGTCGAAAGAGCAGAGGGGGCTTCTACGATTACGCCGACCCTGGTGGGCGCAGCTCGGCGGCTGCACTTGGCGGTTCGCCGGCTGATCCGGCCATGGATCGCCGGGAGCTGCCCGCGAGTGATCCCAGCCTTGCCATCGAGGCGGCAGAGATCGTCAGCCGGATCGAGCTGGCGATCATCAACGAGGCGTACCACGCAGCGGGCGAAAACGTGGCGACCCCACCCGACATCGATCGTGCCCTGAAGCTTGGCGCGAACCACCCCCGGGGCCCTTTCGAGCGAGCTCGGGAGCTGGGCCTCCGCAGCGTCATCGACGACCTGCGCCGGCTCGAGGAGCGCCACGGGCGACGCTTCCGGGTGGCGCCCGCTCTCTGGCAGGTCGCCACCGTCTGAGGAGCGGCGATCCCGCGCCTACGTCTGCGCGCGGATGTGAGCATACATCGTTCATCGTGACGTATGCTGTACGCATGAAGCGACTGCAGATCCTGATCGAAGAGGAATTGGACGAAGCCCTCGAGCGCCACGCGCGCCAGAGCGGAACCTCCAAAGCCGCGTTGATCCGCCGTTATGTCCGCCAGAACCTCGAGGCAGCGCCCTCCATCGAGAAAGATCCCCTGTGGGGACTGATCGGCATGCTGGAGGGCACGGCCGGGGACTCGGCTTCGGTCGACGACGTGGTGTACGGCCGCGACCGCCGCGCGTGATCTTCGTCGACACCTCCTTCTGGGTAGCGCTGGCGAGCTCCAGAGACGATCGGCACGACGACGCGCGAACACTGCTTCAGCGCTTCGGTGGGGAACGGCTGGCTACCTCGAATCACGTTCGAGGCGAGACCTGGACCTTCATCAGTCGCCGGCACGGTCACGCGGCCGCGGTGGCTCTTCTAGAGCGGCTCGAAGTCAGTCAACGGCTTCGCGTCCTGTTCACCGGGCAGGAGCTCGAGGAGGAGGCTCTCCGCTGGCTCCGTCGTCACGATGAGCGCCAGTACTCCTTTGTCGATGCGACCAGCTTCGCGCTGATGCACTCGCTCCGGATCCGGCAGGCGCTGGCGTTCGACGGCGACTTCAGCGCCGCCGGCTTAGAGGAGCTCCGGCCAGATGCCACGCGGCCGGGCTGACCCGCGCCACGGCGTGGCACTGCCGCGCGCCTACAATCCAGATCAATGAGCCGAGCCGTCGACCGACCGCTGCGCGAGGCGTGGATCGTGAGTGCCGTGCGCACCCCGATCGGTCGGTACGGGGGCGCACTCGGCACGGTCAGACCGGACGATCTGGCCGCGCTTGCGGTTGCCGCGGCGGTCGAGCGATCCGGCCTCCGACCCGAGCTGATCGAGGACGTGATCCTGGGCGCGGCCAACCAGGCGGGAGAAGACAACCGCAACGTCGCGCGGATGGCGGCCCTGCTGGCGGACCTGCCGAGCTCGGTGGGCGGTCAGACCGTCAACCGGCTGTGCGGCTCGGGCCTCCAGGCGATCAACACCGCCGCGCACGCGATCATGGCCGGCGACGGCGACGCTTTCGTGGCCGGGGGCGTCGAATCGATGACCCGCGCCCCCTACGTCATGGCCAAGGCGGCTGATGCCTTCCAGCGCGGCGATCGGACGGTTCACGACACCACGCTCGGCTGGCGGTTCACCAACCCGCGCCTGGCGAAGAAGCATCATCCGTACTCCATGGGCGAGACCGGCGAGAACGTGGCCGAGCAGTGCGGCGTCAGCCGCTCGGAGCAGGACGAGTTCGCCTTGCTGAGCCATCAGCGTGCGGTGCGAGCCGCCGAGGAGGGCCGTTTCGCAACGCAGATCGTGCCGGTGGTGGTTCCCCGGTCCAAGGCTGACCCCGTGGTCATCGACCGGGATGAGCACCCACGCCCGGATACCTCGACCGAGGCACTCGGTCGGCTCAGGGCAGCGTTTCGCGACGGGGGTTCGGTCACTGCCGGCAACAGCTCCGGGATCAACGATGGCGCCAGCGCCTGTGTTGTGGTCGAGGCGGAGCTGTGTCAGCGCGAGGGCCTGACACCGCTTGCCCGGGTGGTCAGCACGGCGGTAGCGGGCGTCGACCCGTCGGTCATGGGCCTGGGGCCTATTCCGGCGACGCTCAAGGCCCTCGAGCGCGCCGGTCTGACGGCGGACCAGCTCGACCTGATCGAGCTCAACGAAGCGTTCGCGAGCCAGTCGATCGCCTGCATCCGCGAGCTCCGGCTGGATCCCGAGAAGGTGAACGTCAACGGAGGGGCGATTGCCCTGGGCCACCCGCTCGGCATGAGCGGGGCCCGGCTGGTCACGATGCTCGTGCACGAGCTCGGACGCCGGGGAGGCCGCTATGGCCTGGCCACGATGTGCATCGGAGTCGGTCAGGGCATCGCCACCGTCGTGGAGCGGGTCGATGCGTAGGACGCTCCTCCTGGGCCTGCTGGCTGCCGTCTTCATCGTCATCAGGCGCCGCCGGCGTGGGCCGGCTGACGCCGTGGCGGGACCCGGCCAGCCGGGCGCGGCTTCGCACGGCACGGCCGGAGGCCTGATGCCCGTCGGGGCGTCAGCGGAGGTCCTGGACCCGTCGCTCGTGCCGCTGGCCGATGAGGCCATTCAGTCGAGCGAGCTCGAGGCGGCAGAATCCGCAGAGGCGACGGCCCCCAGGCGATCGATGCTCGATGACCCGCTCAGCTGGGCGGTCATCCTCTTCGTCGCCCTGGTGGTCGCGACGCTGTCGATCGCGTTCCTGCTGGTGTCGAGTGGCCGGATCGTCCTGCCCTGACCATTCCGTCGGTGCGCTTGCCGAAATCGGCAACCACCTCTAGCATGCTGAGCGTGACGCGCATCGTGGCACGTGATCTGACGCCCTGCCCCTCCGAAGGAGGATCCTCGCGAACATGTTGAACACCGAGCTCCAGCCCACGGTCGAGGCTCCCGCACAGCCGGCCATCGAGCCGCTCGTCCATCTTTCGGACGCGGCCGCCGGCAAGCTGCAGGAGCTCACCAAGGAAGAGGCCAATCCCCAGATCGGGCTGCGGGTCTACGTCTACAGCGGCGGTTGCTCCGGCTTCCGCTACGGGATGATGCTCGAGGATCAGCCCACTCCCGAGGATGTGACCATCGAGAGCAACGGCGTCAAGGTCTACGTCGACGGCCAGAGCACCCAGTATCTGACCGGGTCGGAGATCGATTACGTCGACACGCTGATGGGGGCGGGCTTCACGGTCAACAACCCCAACGCCGTATCGGCCTGTGGCTGCGGCAGCAGCTTCCGGACCGAGGAGTCGGCCGGCAGCCCGGGCGGCTGCTCCCACTAGGGAAAGCGTGGCGGCCCCGAGCCGCCGCCGAGCCCCACGCGCAACCCCGAGCCGCCGGTGTCGACCGGCGGCTTTCGGCACTTCGGAGGCAAAGCGTCCGCATCCTGATGGAGCTTCCGCTCTTCCCGCTTCACTCGGTGCTCTGCCCCGGCGTCGCGCTTCCCCTGCACATCTTTGAGCCGCGCTACCGGGCCCTGATCGGCCGCTGCATCGACCGTTCCGAGCCGTTCGGGGTGGTGCTCATCCGTGACGGCCGTGACACCGGGGCGGAGATCGCGATCCTCGCTGAGATCGGCACCACGGCCCTGATCCGGGAGGCGGGCCGCTACACCGACGGCCGGATGGAGATCATGACCGTGGGCGGCAGCCGCTTCCGGATCGACTCCCTCTCACAGTCTGATGATGGCTACCTGGTTGGCAAAGTCTCGATGCTCGAGGAACCGATCGGAGACCGTGATGAGGCACGACGATTGGCCCAGCGGGTGAGTCGACGCTTCCTCCGCTACCTGGAGCTGCTGCAGCCTGCGCTTGCCGACGAGGAGGACGGCCCGGAGATTGAGATCGAGATCGAGGTCGAGTCGGACGAGCCGGCTGAGAGCGGACCGGAGACAGCATCGAGTGCCGGCGGCTCGGTCAGCGAACCCAGGGCAGGGACTGTTTCCGATGAGCGTTCTGTGCCCGACCAGGCCGCCGTGGAAAAGCGCTCCGCCGCCCCGGAGGGTTCCGGCAACGAGGAGCAGGGGGCCGAATCGGAAGGCGCGGAGCCTGGCTCGGTTGGAGGTCAGACCGAGGCGGCTGAACCGACGCCCTTGTCTCCCGACGCGGCCGACGCGGCCAGCCAGGTCGACCGACACGAGCTCCTCATGGCTGCCGCGCGTCGGCTGGCGGTGCCGGACGATCCCACGGCGCTGTCGTACGTCCTGGGAGGCCTGGTCCAGGTCGAGCTCGGGGCTCGTCAATCGCTGCTCGAGGCCCCGGATACGGAGTCACGTCTGCGGGGGCTGGACTCGCTCCTCGGTCGAGAGATCGACCTGCTCGGGAAGCGGCTCAAGCCCTTTACCCTCGATCCGCGAACCGTTTCTCTGCGGAGGAACTGACCCGGAAGCGGAGGCTCGTCCTGCCCCGACTTCCGCAGGCGCAGCTGGTCGCTGCCCGGGCTCATGAATCGCTGAAGCGCTCTTCCTTCCAGGGATCGGCGTCGTTGTGGTAGCCGTAGCGCTCCCAGAACCCGAGCTGATCCCGATCCAGGAACTCCAGGCCGCGGATCCACTTCGCGCTCTTCCAGAAATAGCGCTTTGGCGCTACGAGGCGGAGCGGATGGCCATGCTCTGGTGTCAGCGGGACACCGTCGGCCACGTCGGCCAGCAGGACGTCATCGTCGTCGAGCACCTCCAGTGGCAGGTTGGCCGTGTAACCCTGTTCGCAGTGGGCGACCGCGAAACGGGCGCTCGACCGGAGCTGGGCCAGCTCCAGGATGTGCTGGATCGGCACACCCTCGAAATCCATGTCGAGCCGTGACCAGCGTGTGACGCAATGGATGTCCGTGTGCACCGACTTGCGCGGCATGCGCTTGAATTCGTCCCAGCTGAAGGTGAACGGACTGTCGACCTCGCCCCAGACCTTGAAGACCCAGGTCGCCAGGTCGGTGCGCGGCACGGATCCGTAGTGGAGCACGGGCCACTTTTCGGTGACGTACTGGCCGGGCGGGACCCGCATCTTCTGCGCGTCGCTGACCTTGGACCCCCCGAAGAGCCGGTTCATCATCCTGGAATCCTTTCGTCAGCCGCTCGACGCGAGGAATGCGTCGGCGTTCCAACGCCGTCCCGGAGCCAGTGTACAAGCCTGTCCGGCCGGCGCTTTTCCGCAGCCGGGCCCCTCGGGCGCCCTTGCGGACAGCGCCGCCCCGCGGGCGCCCTTGCCGACAGCGCCCTCGCCTTCAGGCGCCTCTTGCGGACAGCGCCCTCGCCTTCAGGCGCCTCTTGCGGACAGCGCCCTCGCCTTCAGGCGCCTCTTGCGGACAGCGCCCTCGCCTTCAGGCGCCTCTCGGGCCCCCCTTCCTTCAGATATTCGTGCCAGTGGCGTTGGTTCAATGGCCGGGCCGTTCCTTTCACCCGTGGGGCGCTGGTCAGCGTGGTTTTCCTTCAGATACCAGTCAGGCGGGTATCTGACAGCTCGGCGGGGCTGCGCGGCGACCGGCAATCGACGAACAGCACGGTGACGAATATATGAAGGTTCGAACAGCCGAAAAAGCCTGGGGTCCGATTCCGTATTCGTCTGGCGACTATTTGAAGAGTGGGACCGCCAAACGGCTCCGGGATACGGACCGGGTATTCATCAGGCGACTATTTGAAGGTCGACTGCCGGGGGGCGATGGCTAGCGGGTGAGGGCAAAGGCATCGACGTCGACCCGGGGTCTGCCAGCCGTGGCGCTGACCCGGATCTCGAGCACGTGACTGCCCGACACGGACCAGCGGTGGAGAAACACCAGTCGGCGGGCGCTCGATGAAACGGAGTAGAGGTCAACTGTTCGCCAGTAGGTACCGTCAAGGTAGACCCGTGCACGGCCTCGCGTCGGTCCGGTGGGCGCGACCCAGGCCACGGCGCGCCCGGTGAACGCGAAGCGAGCTCTTGCCCCCGCATCCGAGCTGTAGCGGACGCTGCCGGCCGAGGCGCCCACGAGAGCAACCTGAGCCCATTCGCCGCGATATGTCAGCGCCGCGGATGGGGCCGATTCCACCAGCCCCACCCCGACGGCGTCAGTTGTGCTCCAGTCGCTTCGGTTGCCCGCTCGATCAACGGCACGGAGCCGATAGCGGTAGCGGTGACCCCTAGGCAGCCAGCGCGTCGAGAGGCGCGCCGCCGCCGGCACGGTAGCGATCGACAGGAACGACCCACCGTCTGTGCTGCGCTGGAGCTCGAAGCCGCTGAGCCCGGTGCCCGCGTCCAATCCACGCCACCGCAGGACGTAGGGCACGGTGCCGGCGCCCAGGGTCGTGCCTTCCAGCTGTCCATAGAGGCCGGTCGCGGTGGGCGCCGTGTCATCGACGGTGAAGCGGACGCCCAGCGACCGGGTGCGCTCGTTGGACGCTCCGCTGATCGTGAAGGCGTACGTCCCGGCCGCGTGGGCATCGGGAACCGACAGCGTCAGGCGGGTGGTCAGGCCACCGAGTCCCTTCGATAGGCTGGTCGAGAACGACCCCTTGACCCGGGGCGGCAGCCCGCTGACCCGGAAGTCGATGGGCCCAGCGAAGCCGTCGCGGCGGACGATGTCGACCGTGTAGGAAACCGACCGACCGGCCAGGCCGACGAACTGCCTCGAGCCGCTCAGCCCAAGCAGGAAATCGGGACCTGCGCCAAAGCTCGAGATGTCGAGGAGTCGTTCATGTGTGCCGTCGGGGTCGGTCTCGCGGAACCAGCGCGGGCTCCCCGCCGCCCGCAGTGCCGCCCTGACCGCTGCCGGGCTCGCGCCGGGATGCGCCGCCAGCCAGAGGGCGGCTGCCCCCGAAACCAGCGGCGTCGCCATGGATGTGCCGGACATCACGCCGTACGTGCCGTCAGGCTCCGTGGAGAGGACGCACTTGCCGGGGGCGATGAGGTCAACGTCCCCGCCGTAGTTGGAGAAGTTGGCGAACGTGTCGTCCGCGTCCCACGAGCCCCACGAGCTGCACGTCGACGGACCTGCCCCGCCGGGCATGCCGTCGAAATCGGCCAGGGCCGAGACGGTGATCACCTCGTCGTAGGCGGCCGGGATCCAGTTGCTGGCGTTGTTGCGATCGTTGCCTGCAGCCACGACAACTGTGACGCCGGCACTGACCGTCCGGCAGATCTGCTCGTGGAGTGGATCGTCGTTGGTGAGACCGCAATCGTGGTCGTCGGATCCCTCGGTTCGAAGGCTCATGTTCGCGACTTCGAAGAGCGGGCGCTCGGGATTGGTCCGGTCGCGCTGACCGGCGACCCAGTCGACCCCGCAGGCGTACCAGGAGAGCTTGCCGTAGCCGCGGTAGTCGAAGACCTTGATCGCCCAGAGGCGAGCACCCGGCGCGGCGCCGACCACGCCGATGTCGTTGTCGAGCGCGGCTGCGATGCCCGCCACGTGGGTGCCATGGCCGTGGCCGTCGCCCCAGGCCGTCGGATCCGGATTGGTGCAGTTGTGGCCGCCGACCACGTTCAGGTCGGGATGGCTGCGCTGGATCCCCGTGTCGATCACCGCAATGTCGGCGTCGATTCGCTGCGTGAAGAGGTCTCGTCTGTCGACGGCCGCGAGCTCGGAGGCGGTGGCGCCGACACGCTTCAGCCCGGGCGTCACCTCCTGTGCCTGGACCCGGATCTCGCGATCGGGGACGACATACCGCACGCTGGGGTCCCGCTCCAGGGCGCGAAACTGAGCCGCGCCGACCGCGGCCGCGAACCCGGACATCGCTCGCTCGTAGGTGTGGCTTGCTCGGATACCGAGCCGGCGTTCCAGCGATCGGACACGGCCCGGAACGTCCGAGCCGTCCCGTAGGACGATGATGACGTCGGTAGGCGGCGGCACCGCCGCCCGGGCAGCCGGCGGACCGGCCGCGGATGCCAGCAGCGAACAGAGGAGCGCGATCGACAGGCAGCGGGCCGGGGCGCTCATGAGCACGGCGGCGAGGCCCCCTGCTGCGCGACCCGTCACACCCGGGGCTAGGTGTCGTCGAGCATGCGGTCGATCGCCCTGAGGATGAAACGAGACGCTTCTGCGCTCTTACCACCGAGCTTCTGGCCCTCGTCCTGCTCCAGCGCCAGCCGAAGGTCAGCAAGGGCCTGCTCGATGAACGGCGTCCGCTGAAGCGCCCCCTCGTCGAACGCGCGGTCCAGCCGCTCCACGGCGCGTTTCGCGTTGTCGACCGCGTGGCCCTTCTCGGCCAGGATTGCGCGAAACTCCTCTCGCGCCGCGTCCGCGGCGGGGCCCTTACTGGCCATCGGCCTCAGCCTGCCGACGGCTCAGCTCGCTGACTCCACGGGCTCCAGCACCGTCCGTTCACTCCAGGTGCCGAACCGGGCGCGGCGCGCCAGCCACTCGGTCTTGAGCGCGGCCATCTGGATCTCGTCCCAGTACCGGCCGTCGCGCCAGATCGCCTCCCGCAGGCGACCCTCGATCTCGAAACCGGACTTCTCGTAGCTGCGGATGGCTCGTGCGTTGAAGGCGAAGACGCTCAACGCCACGCGATGAAGACCGAGCCGCACAAAGGCGTGATGGAGCATCAGCTCGGCGGCCTCCGTGCCGTAGCCTTGCCCCCACAGGTCTGGCTCGCCGATCGTGATATGGAACGTGGCCGAGCCGTTGTCGGGGTCAAGGCTGCTGAAGGTTGTCACGCCGACCAGCCGGTCCAGAGGCCTGACATGAATCGCATACGCGAGGGCGTCCGGCGCCAGGAGCCGGGCGTGGAAGAAGCGCTCGATCTCCTCGACCGACATCGGCCGGGTCTGGTAGCGGGTGAGCCGGGCGAGCTCGGGATCGCGGTACCAGCGCGTCACGGCCGACAGGTTTTCCGGCATATGGTGGCGAAGGATCACCCTGCGGCCTTCGATCGAGGGCGGGTGCCACTGTTCGCGGGCAGCGTCGGAGGCCATGGGAGCGCGATCCTATACCATCGATCGAATGCGCCGTTGGAGCGAGCTGGCGGAGCAGATCGCGGCCACCAGCCGCACGTCAGAGAAGGTCCGCCGCGTCGCCGACTACCTCCGCACCCTGACCCCGGCCGAGCTTCCCCACGCGGTCGTCTTCCTGGCGGCCCGACCATTTCCCGAGACCGATGGCCGCAGCGTGGGCCTGGGATGGGCCGCCATCGGCGCGACCACGGAGGACCTGGCGGACGCCGACGCGGGCGCGATCGGCGCCGCCTACAACCAGTCGTCCGACCTCGGGCAGGCAGTCCACGACGTGCTCCTGGCCAGCCGCCGCCGCGCGTCCGCCGAGCCGCCCACGCTGACCGACGTGGCAGCAGCTTTTGGGGCAATCGCCGAGACACGCGGGTCGGGCGCCAAGGCGGAGCTCTTCAAGACGCTGCTCTGGCGATGCGATCCGCTCAGCGCCAAGTACCTGGTGAAGATTCTTTCCGGGGAGCTGCGCATCGGCCTTCGCGAGGGGCATCTCGAGGCGGCGATCGCGGCCGCATTCGAGAGGGAGCTGGCCGCCGTCCAGTGGGCCGGCATGCTCACCGGCGACATCGGACGAACGGCGGAGCTTGCGCGCGACGACCGGCTGGCCGAGGCCGAGCTGACGCTCTTCCGGCCGCTCAAGTCGATGCTTGCCTCGCCGGCCGCGGACGCCACCGAGGTGCTCAAGCGGCTCGGTGCGCCGGTGTGGATCGAGGACAAGTACGACGGCATCCGCTCGCAGCTGCACAAGCGGGGCGATGAGGTACGTCTCTACAGCCGCGACCTCCACGACGTCAGCGGGCAGTTCCCGGAGGTCGTCGAGGGTGCCCGGCAGCTCCCCTGGGATGGGATCCTCGATGGTGAGCTCCTGGCCTTTCGCGAGGGTGGCGCGCTCCCATTTCAGATGCTCCAGGCACGCCTCGGGCGAAAGAAGCCGCCGGCCGACCTGCTGGCATCGGTGCCCGTCATCTTCGTCGCCTTCGACCTGCTCGGCTTTGGACAGGGCTCGGCCGATGCGGCGTTGACCGGCGCCGAAACGGGGTCAGGCCGGGTCGAGCCACTGCTTCGCCTGCCACTCCGCGAGCGGCGCGATCGCCTCGATGCGCTGCAGCTGACGGAGCGGGAGGGCTTCGGCGTTTCGAACCTCATCACCGCCTCGACTACCCAGGAGCTGGACACCGTCTTCGACGGCGCCCGCGAGCGGGGCAATGAGGGCCTGATGGTCAAGGACCCGGACTCGATCTATTCGCCCGGTCGCCGCGGCTTCGGTTGGCTGAAGCTCAAGCGGCCGCTGGCGACCCTCGACTGCGTGGTCGTGGGGGTGGAGGTCGGTCACGGCAAGCGCCACGGCGTGTTGTCGGACTACACCTTCGCGGTGCGCGACGATCGGCCGGACGCGGAGGGGCGGCTGGTCACGATCGGCAAGGCGTACAGCGGCCTGACGGGCGCGGAGCTGGCCGAGATGACGGCCTGGTTCAAGGAGCACACGCTCCAGGAGTTCGGTCGTTATCGCCTGGTGGAGCCGACCGTCGTGGTCGAGGTCGCCTTCGACGTGATCATGCGCTCGGGCCGGCACAACTCCGGCTTCGCGCTGCGCTTCCCGCGCATCGCGCGGATCCGTACCGACAAGGGCCCCGCCGACGCCGACACCCTCTCGACGGTCCAGGCGCTGCATGAGCGTCTCCAGGGCGGGCCGATCGAGTACGCGATCGCCACGTGACAGATCCGCGCTTCGACGTCGAGGAGGTCTTCGGCCGCTGACGGTTTCGGAACCGGCAATCCCGACCGATGACCGTCCGATCGTGTGTCAGCTACGATTCCCGGTGCTACTAGATGATCGGCGGTCGGGTTCTTGCGGCACCTACGAATCCCGGTAGTGACTGACGCGAGAATGGCCCCAAAACACGCAGATTCCGGCGGAACCGGGGGTCCGCGTTGACTTAACACTACCCGGGTTCGTACCTGACACGGAATCGACACGATTCGACGAATGCTCGGCTGCTGTGTTCCTCCAACGCGTCGATGTAGCCGCTCAGCGCTCGACCGGCAGATCCGAGCGCTGGCTCCAGGCGGCCCAGCCGCCGTCGTAGACCGCCACGTCCGGATAGCCGAGCAGGGTCAGGACGAAGGCGGCTTTGGCAGCCGAAATGCCGGTGGCATCGTAGGTCACGGCGCGCTCGTGGCGAGCCAGGCCCGCCTCCCTGAAGAGACGATCGAGGCGGTCGGGTGCCTCGAATCGGTGGTCGCTCGCAACGGTGAGCAGGGCGGCCGGTACGTTGACGGCGCCGGGAATGTGGCCCAGGCGTTCGCCGCCACCCTGGCCGAGGTATTCGGCCGGCGCTCGCACGTCGACCAGGTGGACGTCAAGTGATCCCAGCATGGCGGCCACGTCGCTCGTCGACAGCCAGCGTGAGGGCTCGACGCGTGGTGTGAAGGCCGCCGGCTCGGGAAGCAGCTGCGCGGTGGAGCTTGGCCGGCCGCTGCGTTTCCAGGCCTGCCAGCCTCCATCGAGAACCCGCACCGACCCGAAGCCGTAGGCGAGGAGGCTCCACCAGACGCGCGACGCGTACAGGGATGCCGTGTCGTCGTAGAGCACTGCGGTTGTTCCATCACCAAGTCCTGCCCGCGCGACCGCGGCGGAGAACTCCTCGGGACCCGCCAGTTGGTAGGGGATCTCGTCGGTCGGGTCGACAAGCTCGGTGGCCCAGTCCAGGAAAACGGCGCCGGGAATGTGGCCCAGGCTGTACAACCGGCGGGCCGACCCGTCCACGCGCCAGCGGCAATCGACGATCCGCACCCCCGGCCGCGACAGATTTTCCGCCAGCCAGTCCGGACTCGCCAGAAGCTCCGGGCGAGCGAAGTTGGGGGGCATCCACGGCTATCATAGCCTCCCCATGGTGGCTCCCTTCCAGCCGGATCCGGAGAAGATCGCCGCCATCCGCGAGGCGCTTCCGGCGACCGGCGCGGGCATCTACCTGAACACCGGCACGGCCGGACCGATCCCCGTCGAGACTGCCCGAGTCATGCGCGACACGGAGGAGCGCGAGCTTCGCGTCGGGCGGGGCAGCATTCCCGACCTGCTCGACTTCCTCGACCGGACGTCTGAGACGCGCGCGGTCATCGCCGCGCTGCTCGGCGCCGACCTCGATTCGATCGCCCTGACAGGCTCCACCACGCAGGGCGTGAACATCGCGGCCTGGTCGATCGACTGGCGCCCGGGCGACCGCGCGCTCACGACGAGGCTCGAGCACCCCGGACTGCTGGGGCCGCTGGTTGCCATTCGCGAGCGCTTCGGGGTGTCGCTCGACGTGGTCGACATCGGCGAAGGCGGGGACGATGAGCGGACGCTGGCGGCGCTCGAGGCCGCCATCACGCCACAAACCCGGCTGGTTGCCCTCTCACACGTGAGCTGGGCGACAGGTGCCCTGCTCCCGGTGGCGGCGATCGGCGAGCTGGTGCGGCGCCGAGCCACCGATGCCTGGTACGCCATCGACGCCGCCCAGTCCGCGGGTGCCATTGCCCTGGATCCGGGGGGCCTTGGGGCCGACTTCGTCTGCCTCTCAGGCCACAAGTGGCTGTTGGGGCCAGAGGGGACCGGCGCGTTGTGGGCCAGTGAGCGGGCCCGGTCGTCTGCCGGGCAGTCGTTCACCGGCTACACGTCGTTCGAGCTGGAGTCGCTGGGAGGCCCCTCCGACGGCTGGCAAATGTCCACAACGGCCCGGCGCTTCGAGACGCAGATGTTT